>CAJJCU010000098.1 GCA_905182775.1 uncultured Flavobacteriales bacterium | reverse complement strand
GTATATGATTTTAATAGAAATGTGATTGAAGGAAATGCGCTGGAGGTAGGAGAAAATGAATTTTTCTTTTACCAACCCTTTAACTGGAATGGTACTGACAATTTGCTTGTCGAGTTTTCATTTGATCAATCTGTCCCTGCGTCAAATCAATTGGAATTTGAAATAGAAGATATAGCTGATGGAGCGGCTTTGAATTACAGCGCTAAAAATGGGGTTCTAGAATTCGATGGTTCTAATCATGCGCTTCTTGAAATGTCTGATTTAGATATGGGGGATGATCTTACGATTTCTCTTTGGGTTAAAGGCGGCGGCAATACAGGGGCTAATACCTCTCTGTTAGAAGCCTATGATACTTTGAATCAAAGGGTTATAAACATACATATGCCTTGGAGTAACAGTAGGATGTATTGGGATTGTGGAGCGGGTTCAGCTTATGATCGTATTGATGCAGATATGTCTTCAGCGGGTATAGACGATGAATGGCACCATTGGACTTTTGTAAAGTCTCAAGGTACAGGGGAGATGTTTATCTATCGAGATGGTTCCCTGTGGCACAGTGGAACGGGTTTAACGAAGTCTGTTGGATATTTGCACCGATTGGTTATCGGGGCAAATAAAAACTTAGGAAACTCTTGGAAAGGGAAAATAGATGAATTTCAAATTTTCACAGCGGCTTTGGATGCTGCAACAATAGCTGATTGGTATAATAAGTCCATGAATAGTTCGCATCCTAATTGGAGTGATTTGAAATTGGCTTATACCTTCGATAATATTCCCATGGCCAAAGACTTGAGTCCGAATAATTATTTATTGATGCCCTCTTCGATGGGGATGTTTGATTTTTCAGAAACTCCTTTATCGGGGATTGACTCAGAAGTGGGTCGCATGAAAATAGCTTTTGGAACCGGAGACGTTACTTCTTCTCTTACTGAAGAACTCCGTTGGAAAGACAGTCGTGTTGAGCCTGAGATTATTTATGAGTTTCAAAACATAGACAGACATTTTGAGATCACCAATGCCTTTATTGGAGCTCCAAGAGGTGCTGAGCTTAAAACTGATATTTCGGGAGTTATAATTTCTTCTATTGATTATGCGACCACTGAACTTCTTGATAATGAACAAATAACCTACTATCAATTGCCTTTTGAGATTATTCATGATGTTGAAATTGCAAGATACATTACCCCATATGGGATTCAATTTGACCTTGGACCGAATGGATTTGCCTGGATTTACGACGTAACTGACTACCAAGACTATTTAAATGGTGTTGTTGATTTGGCGGCCCATAATACACAAGAACTTTTAGATTTAAGTTTTGCATTTATTGAGGGGACACCACCTAGAGAGGTTCATAAAAGAGAGCCTATTTGGTCTGACTTCAGGTCTTATAATTTTGCTGCGATGGCAGAAGATCAAGTCTTGGCTGAGAAAAAAATACTTCTATCAGATACCTCAGGTGGTTTTAAAATTAAAACGAGAATGTCTGGTCATGCGCAGGTAGGGAATGCGGCATGTTGCGAATGGGTATCAAACGACCATGCAATGATGGTTGATGGTGTTACACGGTTTGAATGGGATATTTTTGAAGAAGAAGATTGCGGGAACAATCCATTGATTGGTCAAGGAGGAACATGGCCTTATGCTCGTGAAGGATGGTGTCCTGGTGATAAGGTAAAAGAGTATGAATTTGAATTAACGCCGTTTGTCACACCTGGAGATTCCGTTGCATTAGATTATGTGATCAATCAAGTACCTTCTTTTGATCAAGCTCAGGGTGGTGGGAACTACAGGGCGGCTTTTGATTTGATTTCCTATTCTGCACCGAATTTTCAAAATGATGCTGCAATTTCAGAAATACTTAATCCAAGTAATTATGAATATTACAGAAAATGGAATCCAACCTGTTCTAATCCTCGTGTTGTTTTGAGAAATACAGGAGCTGAACCCTTAACTTCCTGTACGATTCAATGCTGGATTACCTATGGCGATAATATTAATTATGAATGGACTGGAAACTTAGGCTTTATGGAAGAAGAAATTGTCGAAATCCCAGTTACTTCAAATTCTTGGTGGACAGATTTAGATCAAAACATGAAATTTACCGCCTATGTTCGGAATGTAAATGGTTCGTTTGGAAATGATGACTATGTGCAGAATAGTGTCAATACCTCTAAGTTTGACGCACCTGAAATGATTGATGGACCATTTTTCGTTTGGTTTACGACCAATAACAAGGCAAGTGAAAATTATTATGAATTGTTTGATGGTGCAGGCGAACTTATTTTTGAGCGTGGAGGGCTGACAAACAATACGCAGTATAAAGACACCTTTGATTTGGCTCCAGGTTGTTATTCTATCGTCTTAACGGATACGGATGATGATGGCCTCTCTTTTTGGTATTCATCTCAGGTAGAAGGGGAAACGGCAGGTGCCTTTAGGCTTCGTAAAGTAGGGGGTAGCTATATTGAAATTTTCCCAGGTGACTTTGGTAGCCACCACAGATTTGATTTCTCTGTTGGTTTTACGTTAGGTATTGAAGAGCCTAGCTTCCCAAATGAAATAAGTGTTTATCCCAATCCTGTTATTGATGAGCTTACTATTGAAATTGAGGGCAAAATTGATGGGAATGCAAGAATTGAAATCACGGATCTTTCAGGTAGGGTTTTGATCAATGGTCAGATGAACGCTACGGGTACTTTTGCAGAGTATATTACTCATGTATCCGATTTCAGAAAGGGAACATATGTGATTAAAGTATTTACAGCGAACGGAGTTTCAACCTCTAAATTTGTGAAGTCATAAAGAGATACCCTTTGGATCTTCTTGGGGTGGTTTGAACGCATGACGTGAAGAAGTTATCTCCTTTTCTAACTGTAAATCAGTCTCATGAAAAGTACTCGATGTGCTCCTGAATCTAGAGTGAAAAACGGTCGTGTTTTCGAGCGATGTGAAACCCTTTCTTTAGAATCTTTTTTGATGCTTTACTGTTGGGGTCTAAAACGGGATTGGTATGGTTGAAATGAATGAAATAAATTTTATTCTTTTGATGAGGTTCTAAGTCCTTAAAGGCATCCATCGATTCTTGTATAAAAGGGTGGGGGATTTCAGAAATGTCTCGATTGTTAATTTCAGCACCGCTATAAAAAGTTCCATCAATAAAAGCGTAGTCTACTTTTTCGATTTCCTTAATGATATCTTTTTCCCATTTTGACCACTTGTCAATATCTGGTATGAATAAAGCTGTTTTATTTTGACCTTTAATCTTGTAGCCAACGGTCTCTGAATATTCGTCTCTATGGGGTACAAGAAAGGGGCTTACTTTTAAGTGCTCATTTAGCGTAATTTCTTTTGTTGTTGAAATATTTTCAATCCTAATATTAGCATTAGAAACCAATTGATTCCAAGGGCCATTATTCTCAAGGAACTGCTGCATTCCGTCCATAGTATAGACCTTGACGTTTTTACTGTTTATAGCTTCTTTCCCCAAATACATAAGCCCCGTGTAATGTCCAATGTGTGCATGCG
>CAJJCU010000097.1 GCA_905182775.1 uncultured Flavobacteriales bacterium | reverse complement strand
CTGCCGTACAGAAGCTAATGCAAACCCTTGCTAAAGAACAAGAGGTCTTGATGAATATTGCCGACGTTGCAATCTGGACGTATCTGGCAGAATCTGTTTACCTACGCGTTCAGAAAAAAATCGATACACAAGGAGCCGAAGCATGTGAGCACGATATTGCAATCGTACAAACTTACTTCTATGATATTGCAGATAAAATCGCAAAATCAGCTAAAGATGCAGTCCAGTCCTTCGCCGAAGGTGATGAAGCGAGGATGATGCTTATGGGATTAAAAAGATTTACAAAGACCCATGAATTCAACCCAAAAGAAGCCAGACAGAAGATTGCACAAAAACTAATTAATGATGGCAAATACAATTTTTAATAATTGAAATAATTCAACTAAAAAAGAGCCTCTACGGGGCTCTTTTTTTTATGTACCTTCGTTTCAATAAATATTTTCAGCTTTCTAACCATGAGAATAAACGGACACGGCCATATATTACCTGAACCAAATCAAATCCCTCAATTTATGAAGGATAAAAAACTGTTTTGGATCGACGACGACAAAAAATTCATGCGTCAAGGAAGCTGGACAAGACCCATAACGGACCCTAGTTTTTTTTTAAAGGAAAAATTAGAATGGATGGATCAATACAACATTGACCACGCAGTAATGCTTAACCTTTCTCAAATCTATTGCAATGGATGGCAGCGTCAAGATGCAAAAGATGCCATTATTTGGCAAAACGACTTTAATGCATCTGTACAGCAAGAGCATCCTGATAAATTCACGAGTGGTTTTGTAGTCCAACCCCTCTATATGGAGGACGCCCTTAAAGAAATTGAACGCAGCGTCACACAACTCGGGCTCAAGCTACTTTGCCTACCTACCCACTTTTTAAATGCTGCGAATGAATGGATTTCGATCGCAGACAAATCTGTATTCCCTATTTATGAATTGGCCAACAAATACAATTTAGCGATAGAAATCCACCCCTATGACGGTGAGAAAATCGTCAATCTTAAAGACCAATATTGGCGTTTTCATTTGGTATGGATGATGGCGCAATGTGCCGATACGCTTCATCTTTATACACTAAACGATATTCCAAATAAATTCCCAAATATCCGAACTTGTTTTGCGCATGGATGTATGCTTGGTATTGCCAATTACGGGAGAAGACTGCAAGGCTATGACGGTAGACCTGACTTATTTGAAGACGTAGAAAACCCAAGGGCTTCTTTGGGACATAAAAATTTATTTTTCGACACCCTTGTTCATGACTCCTACACCTTAGAATTACTCAAAAGAAGAGTCGGTGTCTCCCAACTCGTTGCGGGCCTTGATGACCCCTATCCTTTAGGAGAAATGGAAGGCGTTGGGAATTCTTTTCCCGGAAGGGTGATCGACTTTGCCGTTGAAGTTGATATACTCACGCAACGAGAAGCGGATGAAATATGGAGAGATAATGTTCTACGTTGGCTGGGCTAATTGTGTAAGAAAGGCAATCACACTCTTAACCGCCGAAGGAACAGATCAAACAATGTAAAGAATCAAATTTCACGCCCCAAATGATAAAAATGGGAAACCATATAACAACGACCAAAGTGATATAATGATCTTTTGATTTAAAAACCCTCCAAAGAATATAGCCCAAGATATTAAAAGAGAAAACATAATAAACACAACTCAGAACAGGACCAATATTTAAGTGGGAATTGGCGCTTTGCTGCGCATAGGAAACAACTACAAAGAAGGTTATGAAATTAAATAAAACCCCTGAAACACTAATAATTACAACTTTTTTCGGGCGGTTTAAAGAGGTTAGATAACTAATCAATCTCATAGTTAAGACGCATTGTAATACTTGCCGTCTTCCGTTTTGAAGTCGTATTAAAGCTACCGCCCCAAGAATACTCGTCACTTGAATTTTCAGCAGTTATCTGAAAAACCCCCATGTTTGCCTTGGTTAATTTACCCAAGGTTCCACCACCACTATTTGCAATAGTTACTGCTCGATTCTTAGCATCCTTTGTTGCGGCCTCAATCATCTTGATCTTCAACGCAGCAAGCTGAGTATAGTAATATTGTGGCGAATAAGAGTTCAATTCGATACCTGCATCAATTAATTTAGAAACATCTCTAGATGTTTTCTCCACCATATCTACAGACTTGGACTGCACTTCAAAAGATTGATTGAGCTCATATCCACGAAAGACATTCTCCTTGAAATTTCCATTTTCGTCATAAATACGATCGTATTTCTTATTAATATCTGCTGCATCAAAGACAATTTCACCTTCAGAAATCCCCTGATTTTCTAAGTACCCTTTTACTTTTTCAATATCCGCGTTTAAATCAGCATATGCATCCTTCAGATCCAATGAGTTTCTAGAAAAACTAGCACGCCAAACGATTAAGTCTGAATCAAAGGATTGCTGCCCCAAGCCCTTAACCGAAACTGAAGGATCAGACTTGCCGCGCGTCAAATAAGAGGTTCCAAGAATATACCCCGTAATAATGACTGCTAAAGCAATTAATACAGTTGGGATTAATTTGTTTATCAAACTCATAACTAAATATTTTTTAAAGTACTTACCGTAGGGTAACCAATAATAAAGTGATTGGTTACAGTTTATCTGAAACCCAATAAAAACAAAACATACCTGGCAAAATAGAAACCATCACATTCAAAAGTAACAAGCCATAATGCGCTTGATTATACAATTGGAAATTTTCAAATGAAAAGGTGCTAAAGGTACTAAAGCCACCACAAAGACCAATAATAGCAAAAGGGTACACCCAATCAGTTTTCACATCTCTTGTCCAAAAATAGAGAATCAAGGTAAAAATAATACAAGCTGATAAATTTGAGATCAACGTGGCTAAAGGAAAATCAAAAGACCATCTAGAAGAAAACTTTCCGATTCCGAAGCGCAACAAACTTCCTATACCTCCCCCTATAAATACTAAAAGATAATTCATTCAACCCGTAGTTTTCTTAAAAGTAGGAAATGTAAAACAATTCGTGCAATCCCCCACCCTAAAATAGCGCCACAAAGGACATCGCTCACATAATGAACACCAAGGTAAACCCTACTATAAATAACACAAACAGCAATGGTCAATAACAAGAGTTTCACCCACTTTTGATCTAAAAGAGCAAGTAGTAAAGTCAGTACTCCAAAGTAATTAGCGGCATGAGAAGAAACAAATCCATATTTACCTCCCCCATAAAAATTCCCGTTCGCATACTGATGCAAATGAAGCTGATCTTTTAATAATAAATTATGAGTAGGTCTATAGCGCGCAAAAATCTCTTTGAATCCATGTACAGAAATTTGATCAGTAAGGACCACCGTCAAAATAATGGCCGCTATAATCCAAATTAATTGTTTCGGTTGGTACTTTTTAATCAAGAAAAAAAAGAAAAAAGGAAAAAGAATTAAAAGCATCCAAGGACCTGAAAAGAACCACATCACGGAATCCAAAGAATTAGAATGTATGCCATTGATCAATAAAAGCAGATACCGATCAATCGATTCTAATTTTTCAATCATTCTGCAATAAATTCCAAATTTCATCTTTTAATTCAAGCAAACCTGTTTGGGCTACAGCCGAAATAAAAGAATACCTCACTCCTTTAAGATTGGCATCAATTTCAAGTCTGAGTTCATCTTCAAGCTCTTGATCAAGTAAGTCTGATTTCGTAATTGCTAAAATAGATTCCTTATGTAAAAGCTCTGGATTGTAAGCTTTCAGCTCCGATTTCAATATTTTGTATTGCTTGGCTATGTCATCAGCATCAGCAGGAACCATGAAAAGTAAAAGTGAATTTCTTTCAATATGACGTAAAAATCGATAACCCAATCCCTTTCCTTCTGAAGCCCCCTCAATAATACCTGGGATATCTGCCATTACAAAAGACCTATGGTCTCGATATGAAACGATACCTAAGTTAGGTCTAATGGTTGTAAACGGATAATCTCCAATTTCAGGTTTCGCTGCGGAAACAACAGATAAAAGAGTGCTTTTTCCTGCATTTGGAAAACCTACCAATCCAACATCAGCGAGGATTTTAAGTTCGAGAACTTTCCATCCTTCCAAACCTAATTCTCCCGGCTGGGCATGTCTTGGCGCCTGATGTGTAGAGGACTTAAAATGAGAATTCCCCATTCCTCCACGACCTCCCTTCTGCAAAATCTTTTCCTCGCCATCCTCAGTGATTTCAAAAAGAATTTCTTCTGTTTCTTCATCTCTTACAATGGTTCCTAAGGGAACATCGATGTACGAATCATTACCTTGTGCACCTGTCTTTAAATTACTTGAGCCGTGCACGCCATGTGCCGCCTTAACATGTTTTTTGAACTTGAGATGCAACAACGTCCATAGCTGCTTGTTCCCGCGTAGATAGACGTGACCACCTCGGCCACCATCACCGCCATCGGGGCCACCCATTGGAATGTATTTTTCTCGTCGGAAATGAGTTGACCCCCCTCCTCCATTACCAGATTTAACATGGATTTTTACGTAATCAACAAAGTTATCGGAAGCCATTGAACCAGATTAAATAGCGTCTATAGAAACAAACAGACGTTCTGTAATTTCATCAACACTTCCCATTCCCGCAATGGAAATTAGTTTGCCCTGTGTA
>CAJJCU010000096.1 GCA_905182775.1 uncultured Flavobacteriales bacterium | reverse complement strand
GGCTGGAGGAGGTCCTTTCTATATTGAGTCAAACGGTATGCTTTGCAAGCAGATTTTAGAAGGTGCTCAGGTTAAGGGTTTGGAACAACAGCGGCTCTTTGAATCGGGAACCCATTTCAATCCCGTTATGATGGCGCTAGATACTTTTGATTTGGATGGGCGTAAATTTGAATTGCAAGATTTTTGTAATGAGGATCAGTATTTTGTTGTGAACAAGGTTTTTAAAGGTAAAAAGGTCTCTTTTATTGAACGTCCTGGGTTATGGAATGGCTCCATGTTTGGTTGGAATACCATTTTTATTGAAGTACCTGCTGATACTTTTACGCCGGTTAAAACAGTCTTAGATCTTCTCAATGATCAGCATACTGAAGACTGACTTTTTATTGAATTTTAATTTCTTTTCAATTTGTAGTGCTTACCTTTGGTAAAAAAAACAATAGTATGAAAATCCCAGTAACAGTATATTCGGAGATTACTCCTAACCCTTCAACAATGAAATTTGTTGCCAATAAGTATATACTTCCTTCTGGAGAATCTGCTAATTTCACTTCTCAAAGTCAAACAATGGGCTACTCTCCTCTTGCTGAAGAGTTGTTTCGTTTCCCCTTTGTGGATGGTGTTTTTCTTGCTGCTAATTTTGTTACGGTGACCAAGACAGATAATGTCTCATGGGATTTCATCACGATGCAGTTGCGGGACTTTGTAAGCAATTGGATATCAGAGTGCAAAGAGATTCTTTTAAAGAGCCAAGATCCCTCCTTGCATGAGCCTAAGGGATCTGACACGAAGGTTCCAGAAATATCAGAAAGTGAATATGATCAAAAAATCACTGCACTACTCGATCAGTTTGTGCGTCCTGCGGTTGAAAATGATGGTGGTGCAATTGACTATGTCGGTTATGACAATGGAAAAGTCGTTGTATTGATGAAAGGATCTTGCGCGGGTTGTCCATCTTCGACAGCTACATTAAAGGGAGGTATAGAAACATTGTTGAAACAACATATTCCCGATGTTCAAGAGGTGGTCGCTTTGAATCAACCAATCTAAAGCAACTTTTTTATTTCTATTCTATTCATTAGAAAATTTCGTATATTTAATATGGTCAAGCTTCTATTTTCTTGACTTTAAACGAAGATGAAATAATGAGTAAATATAACTTAAAGGAGTCCCTAAGAAGTTATTTCGGTTTTGATAAATTTAAAGGTAGTCAAGAGGCGATTATAGAGAACCTGCTTGAAAAACAAAACACCTTTGTGATCATGCCGACAGGTGGGGGTAAGTCGCTGTGTTATCAGTTGCCCTCATTCTTGCTTCCAGGTACCTCTGTTATTGTTTCACCCTTGATTGCGCTAATGAAGAATCAGGTTGATGCAATCAGGAGTCTTTCCAATGATGAAAGTGTGGCTCATTTTATGAATTCGTCACTAAGTAAGTCAGAAATTGAGAGGGTAAAGTCAGACATTAGAGAGGGCAAGACCAAGATGCTTTACGTAGCCCCTGAATCCTTGACTAAAAAAGCCAATATTGAATTTTTAACTTCTGTTGATATTTCATTTTTTGCCATTGATGAAGCCCATTGCATCTCTGAATGGGGGCATGATTTTAGACCCGAATATAGAAGACTCAGAGAGATTTTTGAAAAGATCTCAAAGGTTCCAATTATAGCCTTAACGGCTACTGCCACACCGAAGGTACAGCATGATATTCAGAAGAACTTGAATATGCTCGATGCCGTGGTATATAAGTCCTCATTTAATCGGGATAATCTTTATTATGAAATAAGACCGAAAAAGGATGTTGAAAAACAAATTATACGATACATCAAGAGCCGCGCCGGTGAGAGTGGTATTGTCTATTGTCTGAGCCGGAAAAAAGTTGAAGAGGTTGCTCAGTTATTACAAGTGAACGGAATCAATGCTCTGCCTTATCATGCTGGTTTAGAGGGGAGTGTTCGGGCTAGAAATCAAGATATGTTTTTGATGGAAGATGCTGATGTTATTGTGGCTACTATTGCTTTTGGAATGGGGATTGATAAGCCTGATGTTCGGTTTGTGATTCATCATGACATTTCAAAGTCGCTAGAAAGCTATTATCAAGAGACGGGGCGTGCTGGCCGTGATGGAGGTGTTGGTGAATGCTTGGCGTTTTATAGTTATAAAGATATCGAGAAATTAGAGAAATTTTTACAAGGTAAGCCTATAACGGAGCAGGAGATTGGCAGGCAGCTGCTTAATGAGATTGTTTCGTATTCAGAAACATCTGTTTGTAGAAGAAAATTTATTCTTCACTATTTTGGTGAGTTCTATGATGAAAAGGGTTGTAATGAAAAATGCGACAACTGTAAAAATCCGAGAGATCGTTTCGAAGGTTCAGAATATGTTCGATTGCTTTTGAAGGCTGTTGTTTCTCTGGATGAAACTCAAAAAGCAAAGCACTTGTGTTCCTTTTTATCTGGTTCACAGACCGCAGATATGAAGTCCTACAAGCATGACCAGCTCGCTGACTTTGGTGTTGGAAAAGATAAGGACGAGCATTTTTGGAATGCCGTTGTTCGTCAAGCGACGGTTGCTGGTCTGCTAAGTAAGGAAATCGAGACATTTGGTGTGCTTGGGCTAACTGAGGCAGGGCATGATTTTATTGCGAAACCGAGCTCTTTTATGCTTCTTAAAGAACATGATTTTTCAAATACAGATGATACCGAGTCCATTCTATTAGGAGGGGCAAAGGAAGCTGCTTTTGATGACGGTTTGTATCAAATGTTATTGGATCTAAGAAAGTCTATCTCTAAAGAAAGGGATATTCCTCCTTTTGTGATTTTTCAAGAACCCTCTTTAAAGGATATGTGTTTCCAATATCCTATAACCATGGAGGAGCTTACGAATATTCAAGGTGTAGGGAATGGCAAAGCGCAAAGGTATGGAGCTCCTTTTGTGGCCTATATTGCTGAGTACGTTGCGCAAAATGATATTGAAAGGCCTCAAGATATTATGGTTAAAACCTTGGTCAATAAGTCTCAATTAAAGGTTCAGCTTATTCAAAATATTGATCGAAAGCTCGCCTTGGAGGATATTGCCAAATCGCAAGGGAAAACTTTTGATGATTTACTTTTAGAGATTGAGACTGTAGTTTCTTCAGGTACACGTGTGAATATCAACTATTATTTAAATGATGTTTTAGACCAAGATAGTCAGGATGAGGTTTTTGATTACTTCAATGAAGCGGAAACGGATGATATTATTGCCGCTTATAGAGAATTTGATGGGCTTTATACAGAAGAAGAGCTTCGTTTAATGCGTATCCGATTTATGAGTGAGGTCGCAAACTAAAGTTCTCCTAGTCCACTTTCTACGCTGCACCTTCAGCTAAGCTAAAAAATCCACCCCCCTTTGATTTATAGCCCTAATACTGCTGCAATTGAATTGCTTGAAACGGCGTGGTAATTTCCTTTAAACTCATTGAACCAATCTAATGCATTTTGTCGGGAAACCTCATTTTCATAGAGCACTTTATATAAAGGCAAAATAAACTTCCTGCGACCTACTTTTCCTAAAAAGCTCTTTAAATAGGGGTTCACTGCGGTATAGTTCGAAGAAATTGCTTTCATGTACCATTCAAATTGAATTTCTGCATTCGTCCAAGTCGTGAAGTGTAGTTTGTCATCAAGACTCTTCATTTTATTGCTCTCGAGATCCTCAGGAAGGTGTCTGATAAAAGTAAGCCATTCCTGAACGGAGTATTGTTCTCTGTTTAAGGGCTCACTAACTTCTTTTTTATTTTTTGAAACCGTTCCGGAGAAGATGTCTTTACCCGCCGCGAAGCTTTTAGCCATGTCTTTTACCTCCTCAAAGCTTTGAGATTCGATTTTAAGACAGTTGTCTGGAATTCCTGTGTGGTAGATCCATTCTTCATAATTAAAGTCTATAGCGTATTTCTTAAGCAACTCTTGATTCAGGTAATTCACAAAGTCTTCTGTACTTACAGAGGTGAATTTAAAGTGGTTAAAGTAGCTGGCTAGAAAGACGTCCATTTTTTCTCTGCCAACGGCAGCTTCAAGTGTCTTTAAGAAAAATGCGCCTTTGACATAAGCTACATCTGTCATTCCGTCGTCTGGGTTTCTTCCTTTTAGATTTAGGAAAAGGTGCCCATCTTCAGGGTTTTTACTCGTTTTGATGCGCTCCATTTCTTCTTCTAGCTCAAAAAACTCAACAAGCGCAAGATTGTCGGCACCTCTTTTACCGATAATTTCTTCCATAATTCTATTTTCAAAATAAACGGTAAATCCTTCGTTGAGCCAGAAGTCGTTCCATGTTTCATTGGTGACTAGATTTCCCGACCATGAATGCGCTAGTTCGTGTGCGATGACTGAAACCAAACTTCGGTCACCTGCGAGTAATGTTGGGTTGGCAAAAGTTAATCTTGGGTTCTCCATACCTCCAAATGGAAAAGAATAGGGGAGGATCAATAGATCATATTGCTCCCAAGCATATTTTCCATAGAGCTTTTCTGCGGCTTCCATCATGTTGGGTAGGTCTTCGAATTCATACATGCTTGCCTTTAATAGCTCTGGTTCGCAATAAACACCAGTATGATTTCCGAGATCTCCATAGACCAAGTCACCGACGGCTAGTGCGATGAGGTAGCAAGGAATCGGCTGGTTCATTTCAAAGTGGTAGATGCCTTCTGGGTTTTTTTTAGTAGGGTTAGACGCGCTCATTACTGCCATTAGGTCTGAGGGGACTTTTAGGTCTGCACTATAGGTGATTCGGTTTGAAGGCGCATCTTGGATTGGGATCCATGTTCGTGTAAGAATGGCTTGTCCTTGCGTATATAGAAATGGTTTGTTCTTTGAGCTTGTTAAGGCAGAATCTAACCAGTCTAATGCTTCGGATTCCGAGGTCGTCTCATAATAGATGTTAACCTGATTCGTATTCTCTGTAATTGCAACGGTGAGTGCCTGTCCAAGAATGGGGTCTTTTAGGTCGCCTAAGGCGAAATTAGCATCTACTTCATTACTTTTAGTTCCAGTAGTTACTTTATTGATTTTAAGACCGTTAATATCAAATATAGCTTCGTTTGCGCCATGGTTTTCCATTTTATGTCTGGCTACGCCCCTCAGTTGTTCGAGCTTAAAATCAACTTCTAATTCAAGGTGTAAATGCTTCGTATGAATGGCATCCGTATTTGCATAGGAATGATTTTGAGCCGCTGTGGTTATTCTTGATTTTTCAACTTTTTCTGTTTCTTTAGTGCCGCATGAGGCCATTAGAATTAATAAGAATATGTATTCAAATTTCATAAAAATATTTTTAGAATTTTAGAATGCCAAACCTCTCTTTACTACCTAGTAATGCATAGAGTAGTAATTTGTTGTTGATAGGATCTAGCTTAAACATTTTAGGCACAACGATTGATTTTAATTCCTTTCGAGCGAAGAGGGTGTGGCGTGAGCTGATCCCAGAATTAAGCTCAATGGAAGTGATCGCTGCTACATTTTTTCTTCTTGATAGGTTGAATGAATAGCAGTTCCCCGCTGATTTGATGAAGTTTCCTTCGTCATTGTAGTTTTTCATATTGTCATTGAATATGAAGTAAATCGATGCTCCATCTGTAAAGGAACTGTAAGAAGAGAAGGGGCCTCCATCGTTTGTAGAGACTTGTGATTTCTCTATCTTTTTCTGCCAATCAAAAGTGCCGTCATTTCCTATTTTAAAGGCGATGATGTCGTCATAGTAATAGTAATAAATTGTTGATGACAGGCCTGTTCTGCTGTCATAGCTTGTTCTTTCGTAAATGTAGTATTGCTCAATGGAGCCGGTTAGTGAGCCGTCAGTAAGCGTAAAAATGTCTCTTATTTTAAAATTATAGAGTTCTTGATTCTTTTTCTTTTTTCTCCTGGAACGCATGATGCTTCGGTCCTTAAAATTCATGTTGATGAAATCTCTTTTGAATGGGATGAAACCCTTAAAAACAAGGCTGTCTTCTCTTGTGTCAAGTCTAAGCATGAATATTCCATCAACGACGTGCTGTCTTCTATTCTTGTTTTCCACTTCGTTTTCACCATAGATTCCAGATAGGGTGAAAAGTCCCTGGTCATTGGAAGACATTTTAAGATCGTCAATTCTTTTGCCTTCAAGGTCCAACGAGAACTCAGTAAGTGCATCGTCTCGAATTTGGTATACATGAAGGGCTCTGAAGTTGTCATATGCCTTCGTGAATAGTTTGTCATTAGGTTCTTTGTGTTCCGTTAGGCTTAAAAAGTAATTTCCGTAATTTGAAACATAATGTTCGTTGATGCTTGTCATGTTTCCATTCAGAGGTATATTGTATTCTCCTTCATAAAGCTTTTTGAGTTCCTTGTTAAGGATCACATAGCCATAGGAATCACTGATTGACTTTCTTCCAGGGACCTCCCATACAACACCTACAAACTTCTTATTGCTTGATGAAATTATACTGAAGTTTGGTTTTGCATTTATTTTAGGGTTATTGTAAGAAGCGATTAGCCTAGAGGGGCCTTCAGGAAGCATTGCTTCATCAAAGGGTTGCAGGTATAATACAAGTTGGCCGTTTACTTTGTCTGATAAAAATACATAGAGCCGATCTCCAATGTAAAGAGCGGTTTCAAAATTTGCTATTCCAGATCCAGCTACCTGCTTGATTCTTTGCTGTTGCACAAGGGCGAGTCTTTCGTGATCTGTGATTCGATAAGTACCAAAAACCCTTCCTCCTGACCATCTTAGGCTATAAAAATCTTGATCTTGTTTGGGTAAAATTTCAAGCAGCGCTCCCGGTGAACGGGTGAGTGCTCCCCATTCTAATTCAAATTTATTTTCCGCCCATGTGTTTTGGGATAAAGAACTAAATATGAGTACTTTGATGTATATTAATAAAAGTATAGATTTATAACACATGCTTATTTACCTACCAATTGTATACCAAGATACGAAGTAGGTTCTATCAATTTAAGTTCTTCTTTTAATTCTGTTGATAATGGAAGCGATTCGATGAATTCATGAACGGATTCTTTAGTCACCTTATCGTGGGTTCTTGTGAGTCCTTTTAAGGCCTCGTATGGCTTTTCGAAACCCTCTCTTCTCAAGACAGTTTGTATTGCCTCTGCAACCACTGCCCAATTGTTTTCCAATTCATTTGAAATCGCTTTCTCATTCAAAACCAATTTGCCCAGTCCCTTTAATGAAGATTGAAATGCAATGATTGAATGCGCCAAGGGAACACCTATGGTCCTCAAAACTGTAGAGTCTGTCAAATCTCGTTGAAGCCTAGATAGCGGAAGCTTTGCAGCTAAGTGCTCATACAAAGCATTGGCAATACCGAGATTTCCTTCTGAGTTTTCAAAGTCAATAGGATTTACTTTATGTGGCATCGCGGAGGATCCTATCTCTCCTGCTTTTAATTTCTGTTTAAAATAGTCCATAGAAACATAAGTCCAGATGTCTCTGTCTAGATCGATCAGGATCGTATTGATTCTTTTTAAGGCATCAAAAAGAGCTGCGGTATGGTCATAGTGCTCTATTTGGGTAGTCGTTTGGCTGCGATGTACGCCAAGTATTTCGTTTACAAAATGATTCGAGAAGCTGACCCAGTCTATTTCCGGGTATGCTACATGGTGCGCATTGAAGTTGCCTGTGGCGCCACCAAATTTTGCCGAGAAAGGAACGGCAATCAAGGTTTCTCTTTGAATATCTAGTCGCTCACGAAAGACTTTTAGTTCTTTACCTAGACGTGTAGGTGATGCTGCTTGACCATGTGTTCTTGCGAGCATAGGAATGTCTTTCCATTCGTTTTCAAGTTCTTGAATCTTTGCAATCAGTTCATCAAGAAGTGGTAAGTAAGCCTCTTGAATTCCTTCTTTTAAAGATAAAGGAACTGCAGTATTGTTGATGTCTTGAGAGGTGAGTCCAAAGTGTATAAATTCTAAATACCGTTCCAGACCGAGTTGGGTCATTTTTTCTTTAAGAAAATATTCCACCGCTTTCACATCGTGATTGGTTGTCTTCTCAGTGTCTTTAATCCATATTGCGTCGGACTCGGAGAAGTTTCTGTATAAGTCTCTTAGGGCTTCTGTCTGCTCCTTAGGGAAGTCTTTTAGAGACGGAAGTGGGATTGCTGTTAATGCAATAAAGTATTCAACCTCTACAAGTACTCGGTAGCGGATCAATCCGTATTCTGAGTAATAAGCTTGTAGTGCTTTGGTTTTAGAATGATATCTTCCATCAACTGGAGATATAGCTGTTAAAGGTGAATTGTTCATGGGCGTACAAAAAACAAAGATAACGCTTCCTAACGTATTTTGGGAATGTTTCTACACTATAAACAAAACTTAATACAGTTGGTTTAATCATAAAAGGTTTAGGTAATTTTGAAGTATGGCTTTTTCAAGGTTTTTCGTTAGGTTCAACTGGCTCGTTCTAATATTGATCTATCTCGTAGTGATTGCGGGAAGTTTTGTTCGAATTACCGGAAGTGGTATGGGGTGTCCCGATTGGCCTAAATGCTTCGGTGCCTGGGTGCCGCCAACGAATGCCGATGTCTTACCATCGGATTACCGAGAGGCATACCTTGCCAAACGATCGAAGAAAGTTGAAAAATTCTCAAAGGTGCTTACTGCAATAGGCATGGAGGAGACTGCATCACTTCTGCGAAATGACCCTTCAGTATACGAGGAGGAGCCATTTAATGCGCAAAAAACGTGGATTGAATATGTGAACCGTTTGTTTGGTTTTCTAGCCGGAAACGCAATGCTTTTGGTCTTCTTTTGGCTTGTCTTGTTTTACAGGCGTTCCAAACTCT
>CAJJCU010000095.1 GCA_905182775.1 uncultured Flavobacteriales bacterium | reverse complement strand
TGTCTTGCCAGACACCTTCTTTGTTTTTAATCTCAAATGAGGTTTGAAATGGGTCCGTTATTCTAATTTTAGTAACCGTCGCAGTATCTTTAATTGCAAAGTCAATTAATTCACTACTGGATTTTTTATCATCGTTTAGGATATTAAAAGTATAGTAGGCGAGCGCCATTACACAGGCTAATCCAAAAACTATTGTTAGTATTTTTTTAAAATTCATGAGAAATGCTTTCTACGTTGTGTATTTTTTCCTCCTTACAAAGTTCATGATGAGCCCAAGAAGGAGGATTAAAGAAATGGGGATCAATAAATTGATGGTTTTATAATAATTAGCCTTGTTTTGGACTTTGGTTTTGTCAATTTCGCGTACATCAATTTGTCTGCTTCGTATATCAAGCATGTATTCATCTCCCATCATAAAGTCTACAATATTTAAAAAGAAATCTTGATTTCCAATTAACCTATTGGTATTTAGTGATCTATCGTCTGTATTTATTTTAAGCTCATTGAAACCTTTGAAATCTGCTTTTGGTCCATTTCTTGTTTGGGTCATGCGATAAGAATTGGCTAAAAAAGTACCATTACTAACCACGAAAATTTTAGAGTCTTCTTTGCTTTCACTTAAGAATTTCGAATCTGGATTGTTAATGAAATCTGCAACGATTCTATTGTTAAAATACGAGCTGTACTTTCCATTCGATGTTGCAGCAAAGCAAATAGAGTTGGTATTTTTTTCTTTGGAATAGAGAATTGGGGTTACAGGGTCGAAATTTGAGGCCATATTTAATTCAACGATTGGGGCTAAACCTGTATAATTTGCATTTTTCGAACTTGTTAAAATCGGCGTTACATTTTCTTTTATGGGTACTATTTGATTGGCAAATTCAAGTCCTACAGGTTCAATGTTTTTGACTGTGGGGTGCTTAGAGTTTGTGGATAACAATTGATAAAACCAATCAACCTTACTTTCCTTAAATCGCCGATCGAATTTTGGAATTGAATTCACATCCATGATTAGATTGTCATTGATTTTGAATCCATAGTCAAATAAGAGGTCATTGAGACGAAGGTTTTTTCGTTCTGAGTGCGTAAAACCTTGCCTAATCAAAGTGTCTCTGTTTATTTCTAGTGTATTCATAAAGCACATGAGCTCTCCTCCGCGCATTACAAATTGATCAATCAGATAGAGGTCTTTATCAGAAAAAGGTCGCTTAGGATCAGCAATGATAAGCCCATCGAAGTCATCAAGCGCATGAATATTATTTTCTAGTTCAAGTTCCTGTATATTATAGTAAGGGGCGATCAGAAGACGGGCAATTTTTGTTTCATATTGATTGAGCTCTCCATGGCCTTGTAAAATTGCTATTTTCTTCTTCTGTAGCGTGGAAAGCCTTCTTAGAGCTGAAATTAAATTGTATTCCAAGTCGTTAAGTCCTTTTTCAACAACCTCTGGCATTTGTCTTAATGTGAAAGGCCGATCAACTGAGGTACCGGGTAAAAGCTGTACCACAGTTTCTTGGGGTATACCATTTAGGGTAAAAGATAACACAGCACCTGGCCATAACATGAGCTTTGTTTCTTTTGCATTTTTCGCAAATTTGATTTCCATCGGTAAGATGCCTCCCCCTTTGTTATAAATTTGCTCAAATAGTATTTGTTTGTCTTGCTCAGAGCCTTCATTTGGGTTGATGAAAGTATACTCTATTCTGTCTCCAGCATAACTCTTAAAGTCCTTGAGCTTTTCTTCTAAGGAGTTTCTATAAGACCTAAGCTCAGAGGGTAGGTCGCCATCTAAGTAGATCTTAATACTGATGCGATTCTCTAGTTTTTTTATCTTTTTGAGATATGTGATGGTTCCATCTGCGAGTGAATATCTATGATCCGCAGTCATATCAATTTTGAAAGAGGTATAATGTCCAATGATATTAATAAAAACAAGACCAACCAAGATGATTGAAAAAACCATCCATTGGTAAAGGTTGAATTTCTTTAAATTAGGTTTCATCTTTTTAGTGTTTTTAGGGCAGCATGTGCCGCAAAGAGAAACAAAAATATGAGGGAGAGAAAAAATAAAATATCCTCGCTGACTAAAACCCCTTTTTTAATTGAATCATAGTGAAAAGCCAAGCTTAAATATTTAATCAAGTAGTCAAGAGATCCAAGCTGACCGAAATCACCTAATAAATTTAATCCATCAAAAAGAAACCAACACAGAAACATCGAGACAATGAAAGCAATGATTTGGCTACTCGTTAGCGCCGATGCAAATATGCCAATTGCCACAAATACACTTCCTAAAAGCAGAAGGCCTATATAGGACGTTAAGGTCGCTCCGCCATCAATTATCCCAATGGGTTTTCCTAAATAGAACATGGAGATGTAATAACTCACTGTTGGTAATATGGCAATCAAAAGTAAAGTTACCCCGGCTAAATATTTTGCCATTAGAATACCGAAATCAGAAATCGGTCGGGTAAATAATAGCTCAATTGTGCCCGTTCTTCTTTCCTCTGCAAATGATTTCATGGTAATTGCGGGAATCAGGACGAGGAAAATAACGGGTGACAAATTGAAGAATGGAATGAGGTCCGCCTCTGAGCCCTCTAGGAGGTTCGTATTGTAGGCTAGGATCCAATGAAACAACCCTGAAGCAATTAAATAAATTAACACGAATACATATCCTATTGTTGAACTTAAAAAACTACTCAATTCTCTGAAATACAAAGCGCGCATGTCCTAATTTAATTTCCTAAAAGTAACAAATTTCAGAGCACTCACTTTAATATTTTTTTCAAGGTTGAATTGTTAATTAAGGCATAGTGTTTTTTTGGCTCAGTTATTCGTTAAAACCCATCGAAATAAACTTCTTGGCTCCAAGCTTCAGGTTTCTCACAAAACATAGGTTTGATTTTAGACCATAATTCTGTGAATATTTCTGATTGGCGATAAGTGTTTAACGCGGCTTCATTTTCCCAGTGGCTATAGGTTATAATTAAATTAGAATCTGAGATTCCTTTTAGAAGTTTCATTCCTTTACATCCCGGGAATGCTGCAATACTCAGTTTATGCTTGTCAAAATGCAGAAAGAAGGTATCTAAATGCACAGGGGAAATTGTAAGCTTAACGATACGTATGAGCATTAAAATAAAAGGGTTTTTCTTGAGCCTGCTGGTGTTGATTCTATACGGAGACGATCTCCCTGCTTGACACCAAATAGATTGTCAGCGCCGCCCGTACTTTGACGTGCACCTCGGTTGATTGCAATTTCTAGAAGGTTATTTTCATTGAACAGTGCCACACGTTCTCCTTGCCGAACGGCATTGTATGTATCGCTTATATGGTCAATGTAATATTTCTCATTGGCAAACTTAATAGAGTAGGGTGCATCAGGAGGTAGTCTGTCAAAATCTGCTTTCGAAATATTGGTAATTAAATTCCCGAAAGAATCGATGTGTATGACAATACCTCTAATCACAAACTCTTCAATTATAGCTTTGGGAATTAGTGCTTTTTTATATTTATTAACGGCTTCAGCAAATGAACCGAACCGTTCTTTGTTCATTATCTTTTTTGCAAGAGGCACAAAGCAGTTCTTCATCGGATATTTGAGTTCTAACAAGTTTTTCTTGTCAACCTTATACCTCCATAACTCTTGTGGTTCGTTGTCATCAAGAAATGCACCGAAAAAACCATTGTCATTTGAAATGAAATATTGATTTTTAAATTTCATTACCGTAGGATAACTAGAAATAAAGGTGCTGGCATCTGAATATTCAGGCGGTTCAATTAAAGGTTCGCTATCAACCCCAATTAAATGAATCGTTCCATCCGGAAAATCTTTGTAACAGCATTGCAATTGAAATGCAGCACCCGCAATGTCAAAAGGTTTGATAGAATGAGAGACATCAACAATTTGAATTCCCTTCATTGCTTTCAGTATTGCTCCTTTTAAAGCTGCTACATAGTAATCTTGTAGACCTGTATCCGATGTTAAGGTGAGGATTTGCATCACGATTGTAGATTCATTATTCTAATTAAATTGATAATTTTACCAAAAGTAATGGAATATAAAAAAAAACCGGCTAAAAGCACATAAAATAAGTTGATGGAAGGCTCACGAAAGATACTCGTTAAACCGACAAATCCTGTAGAATTTTTTGGCGTAAACAACACGAATTTAAAGTACATACGAAAATATTTCCCTCAGCTCAAAATAGCTTCTAGAGGCAATACCCTTACGTTGTCAGGAGAAGATGATTTAATTGACCAATTTGAAATTAAAATTGGATTGCTTTTGAAGCATTTAGAAAAATACAATACCCTTTCCGAGAATAATATTGACAATTTGATGCTAGACGATGGAGAGAGTTTAGTTGGAGAAAAAAAAGGTTCGGATGTCATCTTACATGGAAATGGTGGGTCTAAAATAAGGGCAAGAACCATCAATCAAAAGAAGCTGGTCAGTGCCATAGAAGATCATGACATGGTATTTGCGGTGGGTCCTGCTGGAACTGGAAAAACCTACACAGCGGTTGCGTTGGCCGTAAAAGCTTTAAAAGCAAAAGAAGTGAAACGTATTGTTTTGACGCGTCCCGCGGTTGAGGCTGGTGAAAATCTAGGTTTTCTACCGGGAGATCTCAAGGAAAAGTTAGACCCTTATTTAATGCCGCTCTACGATGCTTTAAGAGAAATGATCCCAGCCGAGAAGCTTGAGGAAATGCTTCAATATGGCGTCATCGAAATCGCTCCTTTGGCATTTATGCGCGGAAGAACGCTAGACAAAGCATTTGTGATTCTCGATGAGGGCCAAAATACGACCATGATGCAAATGAAAATGTTTCTGACTCGAATGGGCACGACAGCCAAGTTTATCATTACTGGGGATATGTCTCAAATTGATTTACCTTCGCGTCAAAAATCAGGATTGTCCTTTGCTCTGGATACCTTAAAGGATGTAAAAGAGATCGGAGTGATTAGGCTTGATCAAAATGATGTAGTCCGAAATAAATTAGTGACAAAGATTATAGAGGCTTATGAAAAACATGATTCATCATTAAAAAAGTAATAAATGAAAGCATTAACGAATTCGAGTTTTAATTTCAAAGGGCAAAAATCCGTGTATAACGGAAAAGTGCGTGATGTTTACCATCTTGAAAATAATGTCTTGGTGATGGTCGCTTCAGATCGTATTTCTGCATTTGATCATATTTTACCGAAAGGAATTCCATACAAAGGACAGGTTTTAAATCAGGTTGCGGCCTTGTTTTTAGACGCGACATCTGATATTGTTCCAAATTGGTTGATCGCTACACCAGATCCTAATGTTGCAGTAGGAAAAGCATGTGATCCGATACGTGTAGAGATGGTAATCCGGGGATACCTTGCAGGTCATGCCGCTAGAGAGTATCAAGCGGGTAAAAGAATTTTGTGTGGCGTTACGATGCCCGAGGGTATGAAAGAGAATGACAAGTTTCCGGAACCTATAATCACTCCAGCAACCAAAGCAGACGAAGGACATGACGAAGATATCTCTCGAGAAGCCATTATCGCAAATAACATTGTTCCTGTTGACATCTATGAGAAATTAGAATTATATACAAGGCAGTTGTTCGAAAGAGGAACTGAAATTGCCGCTAAGCAAGGTTTGATTCTTGTAGACACCAAATATGAATTTGGTCTTCTGAATGGAGAGATTATCTTAATTGATGAAATACATACACCAGATTCTTCTCGCTATTTTTATGCGGAGGGTTATGAGCAAAGACAGGCCGATAATGTTACACAGAAACAGCTCTCTAAGGAATTTGTCAGACAATGGTTGATTGAAAATGGTTTCCAAGGCCTAGAAGGCCAGCAGATGCCCGTCATGCCTGATGATTTTGTTGAGGTGGTCTCGAATAGGTATATAGAACTTTTTGAAAAAATAACAGGTCAAGTGTTTCAAAAATCTGATCACCAAGATATCCCGGGCAGGATAGACGGAAACCTTAAGCAATACCTCGAATCAAATACCTAAATTTATCGTATGTCAGTACATAAAAATGTTAAGAAAGTAACGACCCATACACTTCAGGAGATGAAGAATTCGGGTGAGAAAATATCGATGCTCACAGGGTATGATTTTTCGATGGCAAAAATCATAGATGAATCGGGAATGGATATCATTTTGGTTGGTGATTCTGCATCTAATGTTATGGCGGGACATGAAACTACATTGCCCATTACCTTGGATCAAATGATTTATCATGCATCCTCTGTTGTTCGTGCTGTCAATCGCTCGCTAGTGGTCGTAGACATGCCATTTGGTTCTTATCAGGGGAATTCTATTGAGGCGCTTTCTAGTGCAATTCGAATCATGAAGGAATCAGGAGGTCATGCCGTTAAAATGGAGGGAGGAAAAGAGATTCTAGAATCGATACAAAGAATTTTAACTGCTGGAATACCCGTAATGGGACACCTTGGTTTAACCCCTCAGTCAATTTATAAGTTTGGAACCTACATCGTACGTGCGAAAGAAGAGCAAGAGGCTTTAAATTTAATTGAAGACGCCAAGGCCCTGGAAGCTGCAGGTTGTTTTGCTATCGTGTTAGAGAAGATCCCCTCAGTACTTGCAAAAAAGGTTGCCGAAACGGTTTCTATACCGATCATCGGAATAGGTGCTGGAGGCGATGTTGATGGCCAAGTTCTTGTCGTTCATGACATGCTTGGAATAAACAATGAATTTAATCCGAGATTTTTAAGGAAGTACAATAACCTTCATGATCAAATGCGCACCGCTTTTGAGGATTACATTAAGGATGTTCGCAGTGGGGATTTTCCAAATGAGTCCGAACAATACTAAATGAGAGTCTTTTATTTGGCTTTATTGTTGTTCACAGCTTCTTGCTCAAATTCACCAAATAGACAAGCTATAGTTTCAGCCTCAAATGTTTGTAAATACAGCAAATGGTTGACAATTGTAGAATCTAAGGAATCCGTTCTTATTCAGATTCAAAATCCTGATGATACTTCTAAAATATACAGACTTCGTATGCCTAATTTTGATACGAATCTTAGAAGTGGCGTATATGACTTTGAGGAACCCATCCAAAGAATAGCATGCTTGTCGAGTACACATATTGGTATGTTAGCTGAATTAGATTTACGCGACCATATTGTAGCTGTTTCGAGCTTAAAGTATATTTATGATCCACAACTGAAAAGCTCAAGCCCCATAGCATTAGGCGAAGAGCAAGGGGTTGATATTGAAAAGGTTGTCAAATCCAAAGCAAAAATAGTCGTATATAGTGCTTTTTCAAGTTCCTTTTCTAAAGAAAAAGTATTGAATAAGGTAGGGGTAAGGTGTGTTCCTAATTTTGATTGGCGTGAAATACATCCCTTGGGTAGGGCAGAGTGGATGCTCTTGTTTGGATACTTGACAGGACATCAAAAAGAAGCAAAAATAAAATTCAAAGAGATCTGTCGAAACTATGAACAAACGAAGGCAAATATTGACAATTCAAAATCAATTCGAACACTATCAGGCAATATAACAGGTGATTTTTGGTATGCCCCAGCAGGGGATAGCTATCATGCGCAATTGCTTCGTGATGCGGGTCTAAGCTATGTATTTTCTAAGGACTTGGGAACAGGTAGTCTTGCCTATTCCTTTGAAAAAATACTAAGTTTTTCTTCTCAAATAGATTTGTGGTTGAATCCTGGTTTTAAGAATAAGAAAGAGTTGCTATTGGCACATCCTAAATCAAGATTATTGCCCGTGCTAGGTCAAAGTTCATTATTTTGTTACACGCACAATTCAAATAAATATTGGGAACGTTCTGCCTGCCGACCTGATCTTGTTTTAGCAGATTATTCGGAGCTTAAGAAGGGTAATGAGATGGATGTAAATAAGTTGGTTTTTTATAAGAGAGTTGAATGAATTTAAAGCGATCCAATAAGGTTCTTTTATTGCTGGTTAGTTTCGGCATTCTTGTGCTTGCTTTATTAGGTTTGCTCATCGGTGATATTCCAACGGATTGTTTAGATGTTTACCATTCCATTTTTAGCTATTCGGAAGATAATTTGTCAGAGCTAATTGTTCGCGAAATTAGACTACCTAGAGTTTGTATGGCTCTAATGGCAGGTGCCGCTTTATCTATCGCTGGGATGCTTATGCAAACGTTGTTTCAAAATCCATTGGCTGGTCCTTATGTGCTTGGAATTAATTCGGGTGCAAGTCTCATGGTTGCATTGGGAATCTTATCTGGAACCGGGTTTTTAAGTTCGGAGTTTGGTTTGATTGGGTCTGCTCTCATTGGAGCTTTTATCTTTGGCTTATTCATTTTGTTTACGGCTTCTTTTTTGAGAAATCAAATAGGCTTACTCCTTTTTGGTGTGATGCTTGGAAGCTTTGTGTCGGCGATTATTACCATTCTAGAACTGAGCTCTGAATCAGAATCATTGAAGGCTTTTACATTATGGTCTATGGGTTCGTTGAATGGAGTAACCATTGAGCAGCTTCCGATTATTTTTCTCGTATTTTTTTTGGGATGTATTGTTGCTCTTTTTATTGTGAACCCGTTGAATATTCTGGTTTTAGGTGAAGAAGAATGTCGCATGATGGGTTACAATGTAAAAAGACTGAGGCTTTTGATTGTATTTGTTACGGCTTTGTTTACTGGTTTGATCACAGCATTTTGTGGTCCGATTGCCTTTATCGGATTGGCTATTCCAAACCTAACTAGAATGCTTTTTAAAACACAGGACCACATGCTATTATTGCTTGCAAACTTGTTGTTTGGGGCTTTGTTTCTGTTGAGCTGTGATTTACTCATTCAGCTTTTGAGTGACTTTATTTTGATTCCAATCAATGCCTTGACCTCGCTCATAGGTGCGCCTTTCGTTATTTATATCTTAATTCGTAAAATCAGATGATCGCAATAAAAGATACGGAAATCGGATTTGGCACCTCATTATTCTCCATTCCAGCAATGGATTTTGACCAAGGAAAGGTGCACATACTCATGGGTAAAAACGGTATAGGAAAGTCAGCACTGTTAAACACACTTTCTGGTTTAATTTCACCTATTAAAGGAACGATTACATTGGATGGTATCTCACTACCAGATTATTCATACAAGCATTTGGCAAAGAAAATGGCCTATGTCAGATCCGATGTGAAAGGTGTTCCTTTCTTGACGGTAGATGCTTTTTTACTCTTGGGAAGATACCATTACAAGAGCTTCTTGCGCAAGCACAGTGCTGAGGACTACGCCCAAATTCAAAAAGCCAAAGAGTTGTTTGGTATTGCACATTTGACTGAAAAATTTACGAATGAGCTAAGTTCGGGAGAGCTTCATTTGTGTGCCATTGCTAAGGCCTATGTGCAGCAGACCGATTATATCCTGTTGGATGAACCGACTTCCCATCTTGATTATGCCAACAAAAGAAAGGTGTATGAGCTGCTAGGTGAAATAGCCAAAAATCACAATAAAGGGATCATCATATCCACGCACGATTTGGACTTGGCCTTTAAGTTTCCTTTTGATTTTTATTTGATCGAATCACAGATGCAAAGTCTAAAACGTATCAAAGGGTTTAATGAGGTTGAAAAAGAATTTTCTAACTGCATTTAGACAAAAGCTGTGTTATTGAAACACAGTGTAATCAAAGCTTTGAATGTATTTCTGAACACTTCCCTCCATGCCTTTAAATCCTTCAACACCATTTGCTCCTGGGAAGCCTTGGCGACCTGCTTGTTGTCCCGATAGAGGTGTGCCCGGTGCTCCTCTTTTTCCACCTATACCAAGACTTCCATATCTACCACCATTTGTTTTGGTTGTCAAAACGCTTTCAATTTCTGCACAATTTTCGTGTATGTAGAGGTTTAGATTACCCGCATTTCCGCCATTTCCACCGTTCCCGCCATTTCCGCCGTTTCCAGCATCTCCAGCGCGTCTCATTTTCTCATTTTTTATATCTCCGTCTTTGCCATTTCCGCCATCCCCAGCGTTTCCACCATTACCACCACGTCCTCCAGATAAATCAAAATATATGCTGTTGCCTTGAGTCATTTTATAATAGAAAGGTGCGGTATTTGAGTTGTTTTCTCGAGCATAGACGTAGGTCATATCCTCTTTATTCCAGATATGAACCGTGTAGTTTTTAGACGAACCTCCGTTGGTTCCATTTGGTCCTGGTTCTCCGTCTTTTCCGTCCCTCCAAAGTAGTGGTGTACCTCTATTTCTTTGGTTCTTTCCGCTAATGCCATGAGCTCCGTTGTATAGTATTTTCAAGGGGCCTTGAAAATTCATGAGTACTGAATCTTTCGCTACGTAAGTTTCATCCCTATGGGTATATTTTAGAGATATAAAGCATGTGTTGTCTTCGAAGGAGTTTGATTTTTTGACGATTGTGTATGATTTTGAGGTTCCTGATCTTATTACATCTCCTGAGCTAAATGACAGTTTATTGTTTTTTGTCATTTGATGCTGCTTTCCATCATAAGTCTGTAAAATAATTTCACCTTCAAACTTAGAGCCGTTATTGAGGTTTTGATTTGGGCTGTATTCAAACCAAATTGCTTCGATTTGAGAGACCTTAATGTTTTTTACACTAGAACAGCTTGTATTCAAAAATAATATAAAACAGAACCAATAAAAAGGGTTTTTCATAAACAAAGCTTTCATTTAAGATACTAAAATTACTTCAGTTCCCTAGAATCTTAAGGATGGTTTTAATAATGATTTTCAGGTCGTGTCCTAAAGTAGGGTTTGTTAAATATTTTTCATTGATTTTTATTTTATCAGGCATGACCACCTCGATATAAGTTTTTTTTGGATCGTCGGCTTTCGCGAGCAATTCATTTTCATTAAAATATTCGATGGAAGCATAATCCGTTATACCAGGTTTGATATCAAGGATTTTTGCCTGCTCTGGAGTATACAATTCAACGAATTCTCTTACCTCTGGTCTCGGTCCCACGATGCTCATGTCTCCAAGAATTACATTTAAAAATTGAGGAAACTCATCGATCTTGAATTTACGAATAAGATAACCAATCTTGGTAATTCTTGAATCCTTCATACCGACAGTTAAAGAGCCACTTTTTTCTGCATTAACAGACATTGACCTGAATTTAAAGAGCTTAAATGCTTTCCCATTTAATCCGATGCGCTCTTGTCGATAAAAAACACCTCCGGAAGAAGTGCCGGCAATTAATAGCCCTAAAATAATCCCAAAAGGGAGAAAAAATAAAAGGACAGTTACAGAGAATAAAAGATCAAATAATCGTTTCATTTTTTAGCTTAAGGTTATCTTTTCAACACTCAATACTACTGCCTGAATCACTTTTTTTATGTCTGCATCCGATAAGTCATAATATACGGGTAATGATATTTCAGCTTTATATTTTTGATATGCTTCTGGATAGTCTTCAATAGAAAATCCTAGGTTCTTATAAGCTGTAAGTATAGGCAAAGGCTGAAAATGTACATTTACAGAAACTTCTTTTTCAAAAATCTCATGTATAATTGCATCGCGTTGGTCCTCTGTTACTTCGTTGATTCTCAGTAAATACAAATGGTAGCTAGACTGTTTTTCCGTATTGCTATGCGGAGGGATAATGGCCCATTCCTTCTTTGAAAAACAGTCGTCATAATCGGAGAATATCATTTTCCTTCGGGCTAATGTCTCATCGTAACGGTCTAGTTCTATTAGACCTATTGCAGCCTGAATGTCCGTCATGTTACATTTGTAACCTGGTACAGCTACGTCGTATTTCCATGCACCCTTTTTGGTCTTTGCCAATGCGTCCTTTGATTGACCATGTAGCGTGATGGTCACAAAATCTTTGTAGATTTCTTCGTGGTTAAAGTTAGCGGGTAGATTGAAACAAACCGCTCCTCCTTCTGCGGTGGTTAAATTTTTAACGGCATGAAAGGAAAAGCAAGAAATATCCGCACAGCTTCCTGATCGTTTTCCTTTGTAGATCGCCCCAAAACTGTGAGCAGCATCTGAAGCAATTAATATACGGCCTAACTTTTTTTGCTTTTCATTAGAAGGCTCAAAGCTGTGTTGATGTTTTTTTACAAGCGCAAAAATTTCATCGTAGTCACAAGGGTAACCTGAAATATCGACAGGCATAATTACTTTTGTTTTTGACGTAATGGCCGCCTCAATTTTTTCTAGAGCTATATTAAAATCGTCAGAACCAATGTCAACCATAACTAAAGTTGCTCCTGTATGTAGCACAACATTCGCACTTGCACAATAAGTGTAAACTGGAATGATGACCTCGTCTCCTGGTCCAATACCCCACCATCGAAGGAAGACTTCCATTCCCATGGTCCATGAGTTTACTGCTACTGTCGTCTTGCATCCACAATATTCGGTGATTCGTTTCTCAAAAAGTTTGGTCCGTGGACCTGTTGTTATCCAACCGCTCAATAAAGCAGCGCTGACCTCATCAACAACTTTTTGATCGATACGTGGTGGTGAAAATGGTATCATGCTTTGAAATTACATATTTTGAAGTTCATCGTATAAGCCTTGTGCTATTTTATTGCGGTCAAAAATAGCGGTGACATATTCTCTTGCATTCTCGCCCATTTTTTTTCGCTCTTCTGGTTCGTTCAATAAGAACAGGATTTGTTGTTCTAGACTTGTTAGGTCTTCAGGTGTGTAATACAGACCCGATTTAGCCCGATCAATGAAATGTTTTCGTGCCTCCCCATCAACTCCCAATAGTAACGGCTTTTTCATGGCAAGTGCTTCAAAAATTTTAGAGGGGATTGCTCCTTTAAATAGGTCTAGTTTTTTTAGAGGAACAAGGGCGACATCTACTGCTTTTAGAATGCCTGGCATCTGTGATTTTTGAACAGGTTCAAGAAAATGAACATTTTTTAATTTGTATTTTTGATAGAGAGCGACCAGTTTCTCTTTTTCTGGACCCGATCCCTGAATTACAAATTGGGCTTTGGTGTGTTCTTTCAATTTCTTAGCTACCTCGATGATTATTTCAAGACCTTGAGCATAGCCGAGTATACCCCCATAAAAGAAAATAAGATCATCGGCATTAAACCCATGCGTATTCCTAAAACCAGTGTCTTCTATTTTTTGAGGGTCATAAAATGAAACGTCTACACCGTTAGGCAACCAAACTACTTTTTTATTTGGAAATCTATTTTTAATATCATCTACTATTCCTTGTGTTTGCCCTGTTATTAATGCTGCCTTTTGGTAGCACTTCTTTTCGAGGTTATAGGCAAGTTTTAGGAGGTGTTTATTGGTGACGAGTCCAAGTTTTTCAGCACTCTCAGGCCATAGATCAGAGACATTAAAAATTAATTTAGAATCGAGTTTTTTACTCAACGCAATTGCGGAGTAACCCAAGAACAGAGGAGGGCTCTCAACCAGGAGGTAATCAAAGTTACCCAGTTTACGTCCTTTCCAATAGCTCGACCAAACAAAGCTGAAATAGTTTAGCAATCGCGAGAGGATGCTTTTTGATTTAGAAACATAGATCCAAGATCGGTGAACGGTAATGCCTTCGATTTCTTCTCTTGATATCTTATTTTTCTTGTAAGCTTCAAAAATCTCCATTTTAGGGTAATTCGGAAGAGCAGTGAGTACCTCAATTTGAATCCCCTTGGATTTAAGTCGCACAGCAAGCTCATGAAGCCTGTTTTGTGGTGCTCCAATTTCTGGGGGGTAGTATTGCGTTAGAAATAGAATTTTCATGAGCTTCGAATTGGTTCTGTGGTGTTCTTTGAATTCAATAGATGATTTTTATTTAGACTTAAACAAATGGTAAGCACGCAAAATAAAATGATTCCTGATTGTCTTTCCAACATTGATTCTACAAGAAAGTTACTGAAAAAACAAAAGCTAATGAGAAGAGCGAGTAGATCTTTTTCTCTGAAAAATTTAACCCATGAGCTCATGAAAATAGCAAGTATCGCTAATAGTCCGGGTATTCCAAGTTGAAGTCCTGTTGTGAAGAATTGATTGTGCGAGTTCATCTCGCGCTCTACCATTTTAAGATTCAAGTCTGATTTATTTTGTTGTTTAAGTATTGTGATATCATCTCCTGTACCGTAGCCTAAAATACTGCCCTTCTCGATACTTTTTAGGGATGCACTCCACATAAGAATTCGCGCTTGGTTACTTTCGGAGCTTTTGTTGTTTTTAAGTTGGACATGGCTCAGTGAAATAGGGATTTGTTTGAACCTATTTTTTAAGCTTGAATCCATTGAAATTAAGAGTATAAAGAGACTCATGAAACTAATAAGAAGCAATACGCCAGCTTTCCCTATTTTCTTTTTAGCGACCGCATAGAGCAAAAGTATGAGGTTAAAACTGACCAAACTCAAAACACCAGCCTTTGAATAAGTTTGAAGTACCCCAATGCTAAATAAAACAAAGAGCATAAGATATATGGCCTTATTCTTTTGTTCATAGATCTTGGAATGACAAATTAGAGAGCCAATCACAAGGTATAAGGCGTAGTATCCTCGGTGCATAAATAGTGTGAATAAGGAATCTTTAAAATAACCCCAATGGTTGTTTTCAGGGTAATAGATAGATTTAAAAACAGCAATTAGCTCATAGAAGATAAGGCTAAAGCTTAGGCTGAACAATAGAATATTGAATATTTGTGTCCTTGAAAGTGTCAACTTGGAAAAGTAAAACAGAATGGGGAAGAGGAGGAAGGTCAGCTTGCTCTCCATTTTAAAGAACCCAGCATCTAATTGTGCTGTCCATAGCAGTCCAATCGCCAAGAGTAGGTAGTAGGATATGAAATATATTTCAATTCCGGCCCATATTTTATAGTCTTTCTTGTCGATATGCTTCCAAAATGTAAGTATCCATAATACAAATCCTATGGGAACGAGGGGCATATATGTAATGGAAAAAAACAGAATGTATGCCATGCACCAATCATTTGAATTCCATGCTTTGAAAATATTCTGAAGCTTAACCATTTTACAATTGAGGTTTTATATTTGGCAATAGATTTATCAATGCCATACAATTGTTCTGATAATCTGTTTTAATATTCAGGTTATTCGAGCTTGCCACCTCAACTTTACGAGGGCTTTCTTTTTTTAGTAGCGCTATAAGATCAGTGGGTATCTCAATAAAATAAACAAATGGATTCTCACCCAGACTTGCTTCAAATACTTCTTTGGCTTTGTTATCTATATTAATTAGAATACTAGTCTTACCCAATGATAGCGCTTCAGAAGCAACTGTGGAATAGGCAGTGATACTTACGTCACAACGCGATAAGGTTTCATAAATATTATTTTTTGAAAAGACAAAGTTTTCAGGAAAATCGAATGATGCCCTATAGGTCATTTCGGATGTCCTCCGCGGAACCAACATGAAGGTGTACTTTATTTCCGAATTCTTGTTAAAGTCTAATAGAAATTTAATTGCTTTATCCCCAATAGGTCCTTCCTGAAGAGCGACACAGATGGTTTTATTTACGCCATTTTCTATGCCCTCTTGAAGATAATGATCAATGATTGACCGGCCAATAATCGAAACCCCTTGAATTGGCATTTTTGATTTTCGTGTTAAAAAGTCACTTTCATTCTCACCAAAGACAGCGACATAATCGGGGAATTGACATGGAGATAGTACTGCTTTGTAATTATATGCTTGATGATTTTCACTGATCACTCCATGCTGGAATTCAATAAGTGGGATGCCTGCCTCTTTAAAAGCTCTGATATAACCATAATGATTATAGGATACAGACATGAAGACATACTTTGGTTTTGGTAAAATTTTAAGCCAAAACTTCATCATTCTATATTGTGCTAAATTCTTCCTTAGGATTGAATTTAGGTTAACCTGGCACTTTAATTCCCTTTCAATTTTGGCAACCATTTTATGGTTCTTGACTTCAAATTTCCTTAAGAAGACGCGTCCATATATTTCTTCTGAAAGTAAAAAAAGGGCTTTTGAAGTAACGTACTTACTTAAAACTTTACGGAACGGGAATTTTTTGAAATATTGAAATTCGATCAGTAAAACATTCCCTTTTGTATAACTTGAGATTTTATCAAATAATTTATCAGAATAGCGGCCATTCATTGCTATGCGCTCAACACTATTTGTGAATGCCCAGATTTCATATTTTCGAATAAACAAATTCCATGTTCCGTAAAAAAGGGATTTAAATTGTAACAGCAGGCTTTTGGTTGATTTATGAGCAAGGCTTTCTTTACCGAGAACCAATTTGTGAAAGAGTTTAGCTTTGATCCATGGGTATATTTCAAAAGTGCGATTAAATCTTGAGGTTTGAATGCTTCGCACATCATATTCCTCCTCAATCTTAGACACTAATTCTGCAATACTATTTTTCATCTAGCAGCTTTGAGGGATACATTAGAATACTAAAAAAGAAAAGATCTAAAAGGGAGAAACCCCAAAAAATCCCATATTGAAAAGTAGAGAATATTAGAATTGGAATCAAAAACAAAAAGTTTTTTTTGGTCCAAACCAGCCAAATAATAACAATAAATAGCATGCTGATGGGGAGGCCGTTTGTGGCAAGTAATTGGAGGAATGAATTGTGGGCATGGATCAACTTTATTTTCTTATTGTCTTGATCGACAGCCTTGAATAGTAATTTATCAGAGCCATATCCAAACCACATATGCTGGTCGATGTAGGCTATGTAATTCATCCAAATCAAGGTACGTCCCGAAGTGTTGAAACCTTTAGCAGAGTTATAAAATATTTTGTTAGCGCGTAAATTGGTGTCTAGTTCGCTCCCCTCCTTCATTTTAGGAAAGAAATCGGTCTGCGTTGTTTCTTTGAAATCATTAAAGGTTAATTTTTTTTCAAGACTCTTAAACTTCATTTCCAATTGCTGCTTCTCTGGATTTTTCTTTTGCATTTCGACCAAAAGATTATGATTTGAGAAGAGTAAAAACACACCCGTAAACAGTAAAAAGTTTAGCGCTATTTTGAAGCTATTTTTTAAATTATACTTCTTGCAGGTAAAAAGTTGGTACACAAAAAGGACCATCCAAAAAATGAGTATTGAAACAATCAACGCTCTGTTAAAGGAGATTAATATTCCGATAAAAAGAAGTCCTTTAAGTATTATTTTAAGCCTTTTTTTAATGATCGAAAATTCAATAGCGATGATGGATACGAGTAATTTGAGTGAAAATATGGAGGAGCTCAGGCTTAATCCGTTTACGCGGTGGTCATATAAATACTCGCTGCTACTATTCACTTCAGCAATATTTTCAAGAAAGAAGGATCGCACGCCAAAATAGTACTCAATCAATCCAATTACAGCCTCAAAAGCAACAAAATAAATAAAGAACTTAAAAACCTTTCTTAGATCAATTAATGCTGCAGAAAACAAGAGGACAGGAAACAAGAGAAAAGATGCGTAGTATTCCTTTAGTGAACCTATGGGGTGCCCATTAACTAATTTATTGACATAAGATGCGATGACATATATGGTCGTAAGTAAAATAACTCTCTGGAGCGATTTGCGCGCTAAAATATCATTTTTATTATTAAGTAGAGACTTTGTGTTGAAGATGAGAACGGAAACAGGAATCGCTAAATAAAAATACTCATTTGAGAAATAAAGTGTGGCGAAAAAGAGTAAAAAAGCATAAAGTCCCGATTCAAAGTTGGATTTACTTTCTTTCTTAAATGGATATGATTTTAGGATGTTCAAATCTATAGTTTACTTTCTTCTGTAATGGCTGCATCGTGTTTTTTGACAATATTGAAAAGGAAATAAATCGTGATCAATGCCATTATTACTTGTGCCCAAGTAACACACTGGAACATAAAGGAAATGTTTTTATTCATATTTCCGAGCATCCAAGGGATTAAAACGAAACCTATAATTTGCAATAAGGAGGCAATTACGCCAATTAGCAAATAGGGTTTTTGTTTACCAAAAACTAAAGGAATTGTGGAGAGTGGAGAGATTATGAAATTTAGCATGAGCCATGGCGCCATGATTTCTGAAAGTTCACCAGCAAAACGCCATTCTGCACCAAAAACAAACCCAAACAGAGGTGCGCCGAAGAAATAAATAATAACGAACGGAATAATGGATAATAATGATAAAATTGAAATTACTTTTCGGAAAAGAGGAAAGATTAATTTCCCCTCTGTTTTATATGCTGAAATGCGACTAAAGAAAACATGTGATAATGATGCTCCTATTAGCATTACTGGTATTCTAAGCATTCGGTAGGAATGGTCAAAGGCTCCAAATAAGCTTTGAGAGAAGAATTCAATTAAAATTAGCGCGACCAAAACGTCTCGCACATAATCACTAAGCGCCAAAGGTAAATTTGCTCTTGGAAAGTCTTTGTACTTTCTAGACATTACCCTGGTTTTTAAGGAAGATAATTTAGAATAGACGGCACCATTTAAAAACAAAAAATCTCTAAGAAAATAAAGGGCACTTAGGAGAAAACTAATTCCATATGCTAAGATTAAACCGAGACTTCCAAATTGAAAAACCCCAAAAACAACTCTTAATCCATTGAGTGAAATAGACTGAGTCATTTTAGCCATTGAGATCTTACGAAAATATTTTTTTCGGACTGACCAATTTGTCCCAAGGTTAAAGAAGACCACCGAAAAAACGGTGAGTAATAAAAATGAAATGAGTAGGTAATAATCCATTCCTTCATTTTTGATCATCCCATATAGAATACCTACTAAGAGCGATATTAATAAGGTGACACATGTTATTTTTAAGGCAAATCGAAATAGGAAAAAAGCATGTCTCTCTTTTTTTGGCAGCGGAAGGGCATATTCGTATCTGGCCGTGGCTATTGTTGCCAGTAAAAGAGTAATTCGTTGAAACATACCAAACTCACCCATCTCGGCTGGAGAATAAAGTCTTGTTATAATCGGTGCAAGCATGTACCCAACTATTTGGGCAATTAAGGTACCCGTCATTAAAACAGCTAATGACTTTAAAAAATCATTGGTGATAAACTTGTTTTTAAGGCGATTCAGCATTCCTGTCAAAGGTAAGAAATTGGAACGGATTGATTTCTAGTTAAAAACCGAGTAAACTCATTGATTTCTTATATTTGTAAAAAAAAAATTATGAAGAACATTGCAGTTATTGGTGCAGGTACTATGGGAAATGGAATTGCGCATGTTTTTGCTCAGTCGGGTTATTCGGTAACTTTGATTGATTTATCTAAAGAAGCATTAGACCGTGCCTTAGGTACAATTACAAAGAACTTAGACCGCCAACTCGCCAAAGAAAAAATAGCACAGGAAGATAAGGACGCTACCCTTTCGAGAATTTCGATCAATACATCAATAGAGACAGGAATAGCAGGAGCTGACTTAGTCGTTGAGGCTGCAACTGAAAATACGAGCCTTAAGTTGAAGATATTCAAACAACTAGATGAGCTAGCTGATGCGGAAACTATTCTAGCAACCAATACATCTTCGATTTCAATTACTCAAATCGCTGCTGTAACAAACCGTCCAGACAAGGTGATAGGGATGCATTTTATGAACCCTGTCCCCGTGATGAAGCTCGTTGAGATAATTAGAGGGTATTCAACATCAGATGTCGTTACAGCTTCTATTATGAGCTTGTCAAAAAGTCTTAAAAAGATTCCTGTTGAGGTAAATGATTACCCTGGCTTTGTTGCCAATCGCATATTAATGCCAATGATCAATGAGGCCATCTGCACCTTACATGAGGGTGTTGCGGGGGTCGAGGAGATTGATACGGTAATGAAATTAGGAATGGCCCATCCTATGGGGCCCCTTCAATTAGCGGATTTTATTGGCCTAGATGTTTGTTTGGCAATTCTTGAAGTATTGTATGACGGTTTTGGAAATCCAAAGTATGCGCCTTGTCCATTACTCGTGAATATGGTGACAGCTGGTAAAAAAGGAGTTAAAACAGGTGAAGGTTTCTATAGTTGGGGACATGGAACCAAAGACTTGATTCTAGCTGATAATTTTAAGAAATAAGATCTAATTTTATTTTTAGAGCGGTCAATGCATCTCGATCAATTTTGAAGGTGAGCATTTCTGGTGTCAATGTTCTGAGTGGAATCCATTTCTGATATTCTCCATCTTCAATAAGGGGAATATTATAGTTAACGTTTCCTAGCTCTTTTTCATACTTGCAATGGACGATATAATAGAAACAAGTCACTTGTGTCTGCTCATGAAATGTTGACTCTTGAAAGTAGTCATTGAAATAAAGGAATTCATAGGAATCTATATCTAGATTTAATTCTTCCAGGAACTCTCTTTTTAAAGCATCAAGAATACCTTCTCCATATTCTACACCTCCTCCGGGAAATTTTCTGAAATAGGTACCGAATCTAAATTCGTCGGAAATTAAGACTTCTTCAGATTCATTGACTAGAATTCCATAGGCACGTTGATTAAAACGTCTCATTCACAATCTTCGAAGGGAAAAGTTTTGATTTCATCAACGCGAACAATCCCAATATAAGGACAAGCAATTAAATCAGCATAGTCCCCAAATAGGTTTAATAATTCTTCTTCTGTCAAGTAAGGCAATTCTCCTGTAAATATTAAGACATTACCATTGGTAGGGTCAATTCGGGCCATCCATATGCCGGCTTGAGCCCTAATAGATTCCTCTACATTTTTGATTAGAGCAACGTCATCAGTTTTGAAGTGTGCCTGTGCAAAGTATTTATTTATTTCTTGTCCGAATGAAAAAGTCGTTACTAGAATGAAAAGAGATAATATAATTGATTGACGCATGATAGAGTTTTTTATAAATATCGGAAATTTTTCCCTGGATAAAAAGCACTCTCTCCCAACTCCTCTTCAATACGAAGCAATTGATTGTATTTGGCCATACGGTCGCTTCTTGAGGCAGATCCTGTTTTTATTTGACCGGTATTCAATGCCACAGCTAAATCAGAAATAGTATGGTCTTCTGTTTCTCCACTTCTATGACTCATAACCGAAGTATATCGGTTTTTCGTAGCCATTTGTACTGCATCTATTGTTTCTGTTAATGTACCAATTTGATTTACTTTAACTAGAATAGAGTTCGCTATACCTTCATCTATTCCTCTTGAAAGTCTTTTGGTGTTGGTCACAAAAAGGTCATCTCCTACTAATTGCACGCGATCACCTAACTTTTCAGTGGCTAATTTCCATCCACTCCAGTCATCTTCCGCTAATCCATCCTCAATTGAAGCTATAGGATATTTTTTACACCAGTCTTCCCAGAATGACACCATTTCAGAAGATGTCATGATATCTCCAGTTGATGCAAAGTGATATTTGTCATCTTTAAAAAACTCAGAGGATGCTGCGTCTAATGCAATGTGAACGTCATGTCCTGGCTTGAATCCTGCTTTTTCAATTGCCTCTAAAACGACATTAATAGCTTCTTCATTAGATCCTAAGTTTGGCGCAAATCCACCTTCGTCCCCTACGTTTGTAGACATACCTTTAGATTGTAGAACGGCTTTCAAATGATGGAATATTTCTGTTCCCCAACGCAGACCTTCTGAAAAAGAGCTTGCTCCAAAGGGCATTACCATAAATTCTTGAATATCAATCAGGTTGTCGGCATGTGATCCACCGTTCAGTATATTCATCATCGGTACAGGCATCGTATTGGCTCCAACACCCCCAATGTATCTGTATAGACTCTGTTCAGAATGCTGGGCTGCTAGTTTGGCAACCGCCAAAGAAGTTCCCAAAATTGCATTTGCCCCTAAATTTGATTTATTTTCTGTTCCATCTAAAGCAATTAATTTTAGGTCAATGGCCTTTTGGTCAAAAACATCCATACCTTGAAGCGCTTCATTAATAATTGTATTTACGTTTGAGATAGCCTTATGCACGCTTTTACCCATATACAAGCCCTTGTCATCGTCTCTTAGCTCAACAGCTTCATGAATACCGGTAGAAGCCCCTGAAGGCACAGCAGCGCGGCCCATATATCCATTAACACTTAATGCATCTACTTCGATAGTTGGATTCCCTCGAGAATCTAAGATTTGTCTGGCATGAATTCTATTAATATAGCTCATTCTATTATTTTTTATGCGTTTTCATGTTTTCAATAAATGAATCGAAAAGATATCTCGAATCATGCGGTCCAGCAGAAGCCTCAGGATGGTATTGAACGGAAAAAACAGGTTTGTTTTTTAAAGCAATTCCTGCAACAGTTTGATCATTTAAATGAATATGGGTGATCTCGATGTGAGTTTGAGAATCAATACTATCCTTTGAAATCACAAAACCGTGATTCTGCGAAGTGATTTCCCCCTTACCTGTTTTTAGGTTTTTGATCGGGTGATTTATTCCTCTGTGACCATTGAACATTTTTTCTGTCTTAAGTCCCTGGCTTAATCCAAAGATTTGATGACCTAAACAGATACCAAATATTGGCTTTTCACTAGCAACTATTTCTTTAACGAGTGCAACAGTTTCTGGCATTGCAGAAGGATCTCCAGGGCCATTTGATAACATATAACCGTCAGGATTGAAAGCTTCCATTTCTGCTTTACTCGAATTCAGAGGAAATACTTTAACGTGACAACCTCGATCGACAAGGCACTGTACTATATTTCTTTTGACCCCTAAATCTAATAGTGAAACTTTAAATAATGGATCCTCAGGTAGTACTTCATAAGCGTCAGTCGTGCTTACTTTAGAGGACAATTCGAGTCCATTCATTTTTGGTAGCGCTAGTACCTGTTTTTTTAGTGTTTCTATATCTAGGCTTTCAGAAGATATGATGGCATTCATAGCCCCTTTATCTCTAATATGTCTTACAAGAGAACGGGTGTCAATATCTGAAATACCTACGGTTCCTTGATGAATCATAAAATCCTGAAGCGATTGCTCCGCAGACGTTCTTGAATAGCCATCAGAAAACTTTTTAGTAATCAAACCAGCGATATTTATTTTATCGGATTCCTGTTCGTTTTTTTGTGTACCATAATTCCCTATATGCGAGGTAGTCATGATCAGAAGTTGTCCGTAATAGGATGGGTCTGTAAAGACTTCTTGATAGCCGGTCATACCTGTGTTGAAAGCAATTTCCCCACCAGTTGTTCCAATTTTCCCAATGGCGTTACCTTTAAAAACAGTTCCATCTTCTAAAACTAGAATTGCGCTTCCTTTCTCGTTCATTGAATTTTATTTTATGTAAAATTAGAAACTTAACACATATCAATGCGCTAAAACATAAAAAAAGGCGATGATACCATCGCCTTTTTTTAATATTATTTTTATTCCTTTCGAAATTTCATGCTTAGTCCTCTTTCTTTTTTTCTTCAGAAGAGTCCTCTTCAGTTGGTGAAGCTTCTTCATTTGAAGCATCGGACGCTGTTTCTTCAACGACGTCTTCAACAACTGTTTCTTCAGTAGAAGCTGTTGTTTCTGATTTTGTTTCTTCAACATTTTCAGAAGCGGTAGTTCCTTTTTTACCACCACGACGAGATCTTCTTGTCGTTTTAGTATCAGCTTCTTTTGTATAAACTTCATTGAAGTCAACCAATTCAATCATACACATTTCAGCATTATCTCCTAGTCTGTAACCAGTTCTAATGATTCTTGTATATCCTCCGTTTCTAGTTGCAATTTTTGGTGCTACATCTCTAAATAATTCTGTAACAATTTCTTTATCCTGCAAATAAGAAAAAACAGTTCTTCTCGAATGTGTTGAATCCGTCTTTGATTTTGTTAGTAATGGCTCTACGTATACTCTTAGCGCTTTTGCTTTGGCAATTGTAGTATTTATACTTTTGTGCTCGATTAATGAACACGCCATGTTCGAAAGAAGACTTCTTCTGTGTCCTTTCTTTCTGCTTAAGTGATTTACTTTCTTTCCGTGTCTCATTATTCCTATTCTTTGTCAAGTTTGTATTTAGAAACATTCATTCCAAATGTTAAACCTTTGTTGTCAACGAGATCCTCAAGCTCAGTAAGAGATTTCTTACCGAAGTTTCTGAATTTCAACAAATCTGATTTAGCATATGAAACTAGATCTCCTAACGTTTCTACATCAGCTGCTTTCAAGCAATTAAGTGCACGAACTGATAAATCCATATCAACTAGTTTCGTCTTAAGTAATTGTCTCATGTGAAGAGAAGTTTCATCAAACTCTTCTGTTTCTGATTTGGCATCACTTTCTAAAGTAATACGCTCGTCAGAGAACAACATGAAGTGATGAATTAAGATTTTAGCTGCTTCTTTTAACGCCTCTTTAGGATGAACGGATCCATCTGTTTTGATCGTAAATAAAAGCTTCTCGTAATCTGTCTTTTGCTCAACACGAAAGTTGTCTATCTCATATTGAACATTTACAATAGGAGTAAAAATTGAGTCAATAAATACAGTTCCAAATGAAGCAGTAGAAGTTTTGTTTTCTTCTGCTGGAGCATATCCACGACCTTTATTGATTGTGAGTTCCATTTCAATCTTAACTGAATTCTCCATGTGACAAATCACTTGGTCTGGATTCAATACTTGAAAAGCACTTGTGTATTTTCCAATATCACCTGCTGTAAATTTGTCTTGACCAGCAACTGTAAGGGTTACAGTTTCTGAGTCAGTTCCTTCAATTTGTCGTTTGAAACGAACTTGTTTAAGATTCAAAATGATCTCAGTCACGTCTTCTACAACACCTTTAATGGTTGTGAATTCGTGATCTACTCCTTGAACCTTAATAGAAGTAATTGCAAAGCCTTCTAATGAGGATAATAGGATTCTTCTAAGGGAGTTACCGATAGTTATTCCGTACCCTGGTTCTAGAGGTCTGAACTCGAATTCACCACTGAACTCGTCAGAGTGATTCATTATTACTTTATCTGGTTTTTGAAAATCTAAAATTGCCATATTTTATTAAGATTATTTAGAGTATAATTCAACGATTAATTGTTCTTTGATAGTTTCAGGAATCAATTCTCTTGATGGAATATGCATTACAGTTCCGTTATAGGTTGCATTGTCCCAAGTCAACCATTCGTAGGTTTTGGAATTAGTGCTTAACGCGTCTGTAATAGCCTCGAGAGATTTAGATTTTTCACGAACACTAACGATGTCACCAGCTTTAATTTGAAAAGATGGGATATTAACGATTTCTCCGTTAACGGTAATGTGCTTGTGAGAGACCAATTGTCTTGCTCCACGACGAGTAGGGGAGATACCTAATCGGAAAACCATATTGTCCAACCGTGCTTCGCACAATTGTAATAAGTTCTCACCAGTTATTCCTTTCATTCTCGATGCTTTTTTAAACATATTTGAGAATTGTCGTTCCAAAATACCATAAGTGTATTTTGCTTTTTGCTTTTCCCCAAGCTGGATCGCATATTCTGATTGCTTTCCACGTCTTTTTGATGGTCCGTGCTGTCCGGGACCATAGCTTCTTTTTTCTAGAGCCTTATCTGGGCCAAAGATTGGATCTTTGAACCTTCTGGCTATTTTTGATTTGGGACCTGTATATCTTGCCATATTATTTAGTTTTAGATGGGAATCATGAATTAAGGCATTGTCCTTCGATGATTGATTTCCCGGTTAATGTTATACTCTTCTTCTTTTAGGCGGACGACAACCATTATGTGGCATTGGAGTTACGTCAACAATTTCAGTAACCTCGATACCCGAATTATGGATTGCTCTGATTGCAGATTCTCTACCTGCACCTGGGCCTTTAACGTAAACTTTTACTTTACGTAAACCGTAGTCATGCGCTTCTTTAGAACAGTCTTCAGCAGCAATTTGCGCAGCATAAGGTGTGTTCTTTTTTGATCCTTTAAAACCCATTTTACCAGCAGAAGACCATGAGATCACCTGTCCAGAATTATTTGTCAAAGAGATAATGATGTTGTTGAAGCTTGCTTGAATGTGCGCTTCACCCAACGCATCTATCTTGACATTCTTTTTCTTTTTTTGATTCGTTTTCGCCATGATATGAACTATTTATTATTTAGTTACTTTTTTCTTGTTAGCAACTGTTTTCCTTTTCCCTTTTCTGGTTCTAGAATTGTTTTTGGTTCGTTGACCTCTAAGTGGAAGACCCGCTCTGTGTCTAATTCCCCTAACACAACCGATATCCATAAGTCTTTTTATGTTCAATTGAACTTCAGATCGAAGCTGACCTTCTGTTTTCACTTCATTGATTGAATTTCTAATCGCTGACAATTGATCATCATTCCAATCTTGGACTTTAATGTTTTCATCAATTGAATTGTCCTTCAATATTTTTTGTGAAGTACTTCTCCCAATTCCAAAAATGTATGTTAATCCAACAACACCTCTTTTATTTTTGGGCAAATCTATTCCTGCAATACGTGCCATAATTCTTTACTTATTAACCTTGTCTTTGTTTAAATTTCGGATTCTTCTTATTAATAACGTAAACACGACCCTTTCGTTTTACGATTTTACAATCCGCGCTTCTTTTCTTTACTGATGCTCTTACTTTCATTACCCTAGTTTGTTATTTTTATTTATAACGAAATGTTATTCTTCCTTTACTTAAATCATATGGAGACATTTCCACTTTAACCTTATCTCCTGGTAGTATTTTAATATAATACATTCTCATCTTACCTGATATGTGTGCGGTAATCACATGCTCGTTTTCAAGTTTCACTCTAAACATTGCATTAGGAAGTGCTTCCTCAATGATTCCGTCTTGTTCTATTGATGCTTGTTTTGCCATATATTAAAATCCAGAGAGTTCATTAGCACCTTTTCTTCCGCGAACACGAGTACCTTCCATTAAGGTATCCATGTGACGGTTGAGCTGGTATGTTTCAATTTGTTGTAATGTATCTAAAACGACACCTACCATAATAAGAAGAGAGGTCCCTCCAAAGAACATGGCAAATCCGTCATTTACTCCTGACAGTTTTGCAATCGCAGGAACGATAGCAATAATTGCTAAAAACAATGAACCTGGAAATGTAATTCTTGAAACGACACTGTCAATGTGATTGGCAGTCTCTTCACCTGGACGAACACCAGGTATAAATCCACCACCCTTCTTAAGATCGTCCGCGATTTTACTTGGGTTGATCATAATTGCTGTGTAGAAATAGGTAAATACGATGATCAGTAATGCTAAAAGCAAGTTGTAGCTTAATCCATATATATCACCAAGTGTTCTAGTGAACCAGTTACCCGTTCCATCAGCTGATGCAAAGAGCATAACAGGTACTGTCATGATTGCTTGTGCAAATATAATTGGCATTACACCACTCGCATTTACTTTTATTGGTAAATAATTTCTTGAACCTTGATCGCTAGCAGCTCGCGCTCCAACAACCCTTTTGGCGGTGTTCAATGGTATTCTTCTTACACCCTGCACAATTAGAACAGTTGCGAGGACGACCACCATAAACGCGACCATTTCAACAACTAATTTAATCAAGTTTCCTTGTCCTACAGAAGCACCGAATTCAGCGAAGAAAGAACCTGGGAGTCTAGATAAGATACCTACAGTAATCAATAATGAGATACCATTACCAATTCCTTTTTCAGTAATTCGTTCTCCTAACCATACAGCGAACATAGCTCCAGCAATTAAAATTATAGTGGTTTGAACCCACCAATATTGACTCGCATCAGCCGGTATAGCGCCTTTACCACTTAAATATAGATTTAAGTAACTAGGTGCCTGAAGTGCACAAATACCTATTGTAAGCATTCTTGTGTAGTTGTTTATTTGCTTTCTACCAGACTCTCCTTCACTTTGCATTTTTTGAACGGCAGGTACTGCCATTCCAAGAAGTTGCATAATGATCGAAGCACTAATATAAGGCATGATACCTAATGCCATAATTGAGGCATTTGTAAATCCACCTCCTGAAAACAGAGACAATAGATTTTCTAGGGTATTGTTTTGATCACCTGAATTCTGAACCAAAGCAGCATAATTTACACCCGGCAGCACAACAAAAGATCCAATTCTATAAATTAGAATTAAACCTAAAGTTAGGAGGATACGAGACCTTAATTCCTCGACCTTCCATATATTCTTAATATTTTGTATAAATCTTTTCATGGTTCAAAAGTTGGCAAAGATAGTTAGATTTTTGTACATACACCACCTTGAGCTTCAATTGCTGCAATTGCCGCTTTTGAAAAACCGTGTGCACTGACTGTTATTTTTGCTTTTAACGTCCCTCTTCCTAAAATTTTCACTAGGTCATTACTAGATGTTAACCCATTATCCATGAACGTATCAATCGTAAATTCAGTAATTCCTTTTTCAGTTGCAAGCATTTCTAAGCTCGCTAGGTTTACTCCTTTATACTCTACGCGATTAATGTTTTTAAATCCAAATTTTGGAACTCTACGTTGCAAAGGCATTTGACCACCTTCAAAACCAATCTTAGTTTTGTAACCTGATCTAGATTTCGCTCCTTTATGACCTCTTGTTGAGGTTCCGCCATATCCACTTCCTTGTCCACGAGCAATTCGCTTCACTTTTTTCACGGATCCTTTTGCTGGTGTTAGCTTATGTAAACTCATTTTCTTATTATTTTTCTATTATTTCAATAAGGTGTTTTACCTTATTAATCATCCCTAATATTTGAGGTGTAGCCTCTTTTTCAATTTCTTGGTTTAATTTTCTAAAACCTAAGGCCTTGATTGTTGCTTTCTGATTTGCCGGTCTGTTGATGGCGCTTCTAGTTTGCTTTATTTTAATCGTACTCATTTTTTATTGAATTAACCGTTAAAAATCTTATCTAAATTAATTCCTCTTTGTTTTGCAACTGCTACTGCATCTCTCATTTGAGATAAAGCGTCAATTGTTGCTTTAACAACGTTGTGAGGATTTGATGAACCTTGCGATTTCGCAAGTACATTGGATACGCCAACACTTTCTAATACTGCACGCATTGCACCACCGGCAATAACACCAGTACCATCAGATGCAGGCTTCAATAGTACTTTAGCTCCACCATATTTACCTTTTTGAGTATGAGGTACAGTACCTCTCGCAATAGGAACCTTTATTAAGTTCTTTTTTGCATCATCAATTCCTTTAGTAATAGCCTCAACAACTTCTTTAGCTTTACCAAGTCCATGACCTACAATACCGTTCTCATCACCGACAACAACAATCGCTGAGAAACTAAAAGTTCTTCCACCCTTTGTTACTTTTGTTACCCTGTTGATTGCAACAAGTTTGTCTTTTAGTTCAATATCCGCGGCTTTAACGCGATTTAAAATTTGAGCTGCCATAATTTAAAATTTTAATCCTCCTTCTCTAGCTGATTCAGCTAATGATTTAACTCTACCGTGATATAAATAACCGTTTCTGTCGAAAACTACAGTTTCAATACCTGACTCTTTAGCTCTTTCAGCTATAGATTTACCAACAACGGTAGCTTGACTTGTTTTGTTTACATTTTGCGCATCGTCATTCTTTAATGAACCTGAAGATGCTAACGTCTTTCCAGTTAAGTCATCAATCAACTGCGCATATATTTGCTTGTTGCTTCTGAAAACGGATAACCTTGGAATAGTCGAAGTACCGAAAACCTTCTTTCGAATTCTTCTTTTAATTTTTGCTCTTCTTAGAACTTTTCTATTTGCCATTTCTTTATCTTAAAAAATTATTTCTTAGCGGCAGCTTTACCTGCTTTTCTTCTTACTTCTTCGCCCATGTAGCGTATACCTTTTCCTTTGTATGGCTCAGGCTTTCTCAATGATCTGATTTTAGAAGCAACTTGACCTAAAAGTTGTTTGTCATGCGATTCTAGGCTCACAACAGGTGCTTTACCTTTTGCAGATTCTGTAGAAACTTTTATTTCAGTTGGTATTTCCAAAATGATTGCATGAGAATATCCAAGAGCGAGTTCTAGTATTTGGCCTTTAGCTACAGCTCTGTATCCAACTCCAATTACTTGCATTTCTTTTTTAAATCCTTCTGAAACACCAATAATCATGTTGTTCATTAAAGATCTGTAAAGACCGTGCTTAGATCTATCTGCAGGAGCATTAGATGTTCTTGAGAATGTGATTACGTTGTTTTCAATATTCATTGAGACAACCTGATCCATTTCCTGAGACAATTCTCCTTTTTTACCTTTTACAGTTACAACGCCGTTGGCCTGAGAGATCTCAACGCCTTCTGGTATTGTAATGGGTGCATTTCCTATTCTTGACATTTTTCTATTTTTTAGTATACGTAGCAAAGTACTTCGCCACCTATATTCAATTTAGTAGCTTGCTTTCCTGTAATTACTCCGTTTGAAGTTGATATTATGGAAACTCCTAAGCCATTTAAAACTCTCGGCATTGATGTTGATCCAGAATATTTTCTTAATCCCGGACGTGATGCTCTTTGAATTTTCGTAATCGCTGGTACTTTGGTTGAATCGTTGTACTTAAGTGCGATTTTGATAACTCCTTGTTTATTATCTTCTTCAAATTTGAAGTTTAAGATAAATCCTTGATCGAATAAAATTTCGGTCATTGCTCTCTTAACGTTTGAACCTGGTATTTCAACAATTTTCAAACCTGCTGCACTCGCATTTCTAATTCGAGTTAAAAAATCAGCTATTGGATCTGTATTCATTTCTTTCTAAATTTTATTAATTACCAACTTGCTTTTTTGACACCTGGTATTTTACCAGATAAAGCCATTTCTCTAAAGGTTACCCTTGAAATACCAAACTGACGCATATATCCTCTTGGTCTCCCAGTTAAACCACATCTATTGTGAACTCTAACTTTTGAGGAATTAGCAGGAAGCTTTTGAATTTTCATCATAGCATCCCATTTTGCATTTTGAATTTCTTCTGATGCATCCGTTGATTTTAAAATTTTAGTAAGCTCTGCACGTTTTGATGCGTATCGAGCTGTCAACCTTTCTCTTTTGCGCTCACGCGCTTTCATTGATTCTTTTGCCATTATCTATTTTTTAATAAATGGAAATCCAAATTCGTCTAACAAAGCCTTCGCTTCTTCATCATTCTCAGCAGTCGTTACAAAAGTTATATCCATTCCAAGGATTCTGTTTACTTTGTCTATATCGATTTCTGGGAAAATAATATGTTCTTTAACACCGAGGTTGAAATTACCTCTTCCATCAAATCCTTTAGGGTTGATTCCTCTAAAGTCTCTCGTTCTTGGAAGGGAAACTGCAAGAAGACGATCTAAAAAGTCATACATTTTATCTCCTCTGAGCGTTACTTTAGTTCCAATTGGCATTCCTTTTCTCAATTTGAAATTTGAAATATCCTTTTTTGATAAAGTTGTAATTGCTTTTTGACCGGCAATTTTTGAAAGATCGGCAGCAGCGCTATCAATTAACTTCTTATCTGCGACAGCATCTCCCATACCCTGACTCAAAACAATTTTTGTCAATTTAGGTACACTCATTAAAGACTTGTAACCAAACTTGTCTGTTAATGTTTTTACAATTTCAGAATTGTACTTGTCTTTTAATCTTGGTTTGTAGCTCATTACTTAATCACCTCCCCTGATTTTTTTGAATATCTAGTTAATTTTCCGTTTTCATCGAGACGCTTGCCCGTACGTGTAGCTGTACCATTTTCAACCAACATTAGGTTAGAAATATGAATCGTACCTTCTAATTCCTCAATACTTCCTTGTGGATTATTAGCACTAGGCTTAACGTGTTTTTTAATCATGTTCAATCCTTCTACCGTGGCTCTAAGCTTTTCTCGGTTGATTCCAAGAACTTTTCCTTCTTGGCCTTTTGACTCTCCGGTGATGGCTTTTACAGTATCACCAATTTTAATGTGTAGTTTCTTTTGCATTTTAAACTTTTTAAAGCACTTCAGGTGCTAGTGAAACAATTTTCATAAAGTTGTTTTCTCGCAGCTCTCTAGCAACAGGGCCGAAGATACGAGTTCCTCTCATTTCACCAGTTTGGTTGAGGATTACACAGGCGTTGTCATCAAATCGAATGTAAGATCCATCAGGTCTTCTGATTTCTTTTTTTGTTCGAACAACAACTGCTTTCTGAACAGTTCCTTTTTTTATTTGACCATTTGGCATCGCACTTTTGACAGTTACGACAATTTTATCCCCAATTGAAGCATATCTTCTTTTAGTACCGCCTAAAACACGGATACATAATACCTCTTTGGCTCCTGAATTATCTGCTACTCCTAGTCTTGATTCTGTTTGTATCATTATACAGTTTATTTAGCTCTTTCGAGGATTTCTACTAATCTCCAATTCTTGTTCTTGCTCAAAGGACGTGATTCCATAATTTTCACAGTATCACCGATATTACAATCGTTTGATTCGTCATGAGCTACAAATTTGGAAGTCATCTTCACAAATTTTCCGTACTTGGGATGCTTTACTTTACGCTCTACAGCAACTACAACAGACTTGTCCATTTTATCGCTAGTAACGATCCCGATTCTTTCTTTTCTTAAATTTCGCTTTTCCATTTGGCAATATTTTTAAGCTTTCACTTTTCTATTAGTTACTTCCGTATTCAATCTAGCGATCAACTTTCTCATGCCTCTGATTCTCATAGGGTTTTCTATGGGAGCCATTTTGTGAGTTAATTTTAAGGTCTCCATTTGAGATTGGAAGTCAGTCAAACGATTTTTTAAATCTTCGTCAGACAATTTTATTATTTCTTGTTGTGTCATGATCTTATTTTACAGGTACCACATAATCATTGCGGACAATGAATTTACATTTAACAGGCAACTTTTGCGCTGCTAATCTTAAGGCTTCTTTTGCAACTTCATAAGGTACGCCATCTGTTTCAAAGAGAATTCTACCTGGTCGAACGACAGCTACCCAATGACTAGGAGCTCCTTTACCTTTACCCATCCTTACCTCAGCTGGCTTAGATGTTACTGGTTTGTCTGGAAACACACGGATCCAAACTTGACCTTCACGTTTCATATGTCTAGTGACAGCAATCCTGGATGCCTCAATTTGACGTGAAGTAATCCAGCCTGGCTCTAAGGTCTTAAGACCAAAAGAACCAAATGCAATAGTAGAACCTCT
>CAJJCU010000094.1 GCA_905182775.1 uncultured Flavobacteriales bacterium | reverse complement strand
AGTCCTAAAGGTCTGAATTGTAAGTACGGGGCCAAAAATCTCTTCTTGCGTCAATATACTAGACTGCGCCACATTGATGAAAAGTGTAGGTGGACAGTAATACCCTTTCGTTGGAAGTTTACATTTCGGCTGAAAGAACTCAGAACCTTCTTTGATCCCAATTTTAATATACTTATGAATGGTAGCGAGCTGCTCTGCAGAATTAATCGCACCAATATCCGTGTTTTTATCAAGGGGATCCCCTATTTGTAACGATTGCATTCTATGCTTAAGCTTCCGAATTACTTTTTCAGCAATATTTTCTTGTACAAATAAACGAGAACCGGCACAGCATACATGACCCTGATTAAAAAAGATACCATTGATGATGCCTTCTACGGCTTGATCGATGGGTGCATCATCAAAAATAATATTTGCCGATTTACCGCCGAGCTCAAGTGTTGCTTTCTTCGATGTACCTGCAATACTTCGCTGTATCTGCTTACCAACAGATGTAGATCCTGTAAAAGCAATCTTAGCAACCATTGGATGAGAAACAATAGCGGCCCCAGTGTCTCCATGTCCGGTAACAATATTAACGACTCCTGGAGGTAGACCTGAAGCATCAATTATTTCAGCCAATTTCAATGCTGTAAGCGATGTAGTTTCCGCAGGTTTAAGGACGACTGTATTTCCAGTAGCTAGCGCAGGTGCGATTTTCCATGCGGCCATCAGTAATGGAAAATTCCATGGTATAATCTGCCCTGCAACACCCAGCGATTTCTTTTTTTGATTTGGAAACGCGTAATCTAATTTATCCGCCCATCCGGCATAATAGAAAAAATGATTGCACGCTAAAGGAATATCAATATCACGAGATTCTCTTATGGGCTTTCCTGAATCCAAGGATTCTATAACAGCAAGCTCCCTAGCGTGCTCCTGCATCAATCTAGCTATTCTAAAAATATACTTCCCTCTCTCGGAAGCACTTATTTTAGACCAAACTCCTTTATAGGCTCGATCCGCAGCTTTTACAGCCAGATCAACATCGTGTTCATTGGCATGAGCGATCTCGGAAATTTGAGTTTCATTATGCGGATTTTGCGTAGAAAAATAAGCTTTTGATGTGGGCTCTACCCATTTCCCATCGATATATAGCGCATATTTCTTATTGAGCTTTATATGCGCTGTACTTTCCACAGACGCAGCATAATCCCAATTGTTATTTTTTGTAGTCATAGTTAGTCTAAAGTAAAGTAATCAGCAGATTGATAAATTCCGGAATCCGTTTTTAAAATTTGCATCAACACATCATTGGCCAAGCTACTAGCTCCAAATCGGAACCAATGATTCGTGAGCCATTCTTGACCCAAAACCTCTTTCACCATTACCAAATTATGTAGGGCTAGCTTTGCGTTAGAGATTCCTCCTGCAGGTTTCATCCCGACCATAGTGCCCGTTTCATCATAAAAGTCCCGAATTGCCTGAAGCATCGTATAAGTCACCTGCATTGTCGCTGCAGGTTGAATCTTACCAGTTGATGTTTTAATAAAATCGGCACCAGCATACATAGCAATATCACTTGCTTTTCGCACATTATCAAGTGTTGAAAGCTCTCCCGTTTCAAGAATAACTTTAAGCCTTGCACCACCACAAGCCTCTTTTATAGCAGCTATTTCATCAAACACGAAGGAATATTCTCCCGATAGAAACTTCCCTCTAGAAATCACCATGTCAATTTCGTCAGCACCATGCTCCACAGCATACTTCGTGTCGGCAAGCTTAACCTGCATAGGTGCCTGTCCTGATGGGAATGCCGTCGATACGGATGCAACCTTAATCCCAAATTCACTCACTATAGATTTGGCCAACCCAACCATAGATGGATAGACACAAACCGCAGCAACAGTAGGTAAATCAGGGTAACTATCATGTAAATGAGCTGCTTTAAAACACATCTGACGCACTTTACCAGGAGTATCCTTTCCCTCCAAGGTTGTCAAGTCAATCATGTTGAGTACCCTATGCAAGCCTTGCATTTTCGAATCATTTTTAATGCTTCGAGATTGAAATCTTGCAACGCGTTCTTCCACCCCTACCTTATCAATAGATGGAGATCTTGGAACTTCATTAAAGCTGTATGTTTTCATCATAATGAATTATCATTTCAAAGATACAGAAAAGAAATAGTATCATTTTTAAATATTTCTCGTACAAAAGAAAGATTTAGAATTTGAAATAGCGAATTCAAATCAAAACTGAGTACCTTTAAGCAAAGAATGAAATGATGAAATTGCAGACTTTTTCTATACTATGTATCCTTAGCCTTTTGAGTGTGAAGGATATGAATGCACAAAAATATGAGGCACCAAAGCACATCATTAAATTCAACCTGACTCCTGTTTTTGTAGGAGAATTCATGCCTTACTACGAATATATATTCAACAAAAAGCTATCGGGCGAAATAGGCGTTGGGTTTGTTACTAAAAATTACCTTAATGATTTCGTTCAAGAATCTAACTTTTCAAAATCTAGATTATTAAAGACCGGACCTGCCTTTTCTTTAGCAGCAAGATATTACCCTTATAAAAGCGCTGAGCTCATCTATTGTACTGCCGAAATTCGATACCGCAGATATAGAGAAGCCTACCAGCAGCTTTCTACAGAAGGGATTATGGAAGAAAGTATCGAATTCAACCAAAAAATTATTCCTAGAATTGGACTAGGCTATATTATGTATCTCGATTCCCATCTGCTTATTGATTTATCCGCGAATTTAGGTTTAGGGGTTGAAAAGAAATTACTTTTAATCAATGAATCTCCTATTTCAAATTACTTTTTACACTTTGGTATTGGATTTAAATTGGCCTATGCACTATAATACAAGCTCTTAAAAAATGTCCAAAACAAAATCAGCCTTTTTTTGTCAAAGTTGTGGTTACGAAACTCCTAAATGGTTAGGTAAGTGCCCTGGATGCTCAAATTGGAATTCATTCGTTGAAGAGCTCAAACAAAAGAAAGGAAGTACCGCTCCTTTTTCAAAAAGTGCGACCGATGCAAAACCGATCATTTTGCAGGACATCAAAGAGCATAGCAAACAAAAAAAAGAGCTTCAAGACACTGAACTTAATCGGGTTTTAGGAGGAGGCGTCGTATTGGGCTCTCTCATTCTTGTTGGAGGAGATCCTGGAATAGGAAAATCCACGCTAATGTTACAGCTCGCTATTAAGGAAAACCTAAAGGTCCTTTATGTTTCTGGCGAAGAAAGTGAAAATCAAATCAAAATGCGGGCCGAACGAATTGGGATATCCAATGAAAATTGTCACATTTTAACGGAAACAAATTTAGAAGCCATTCTTACACATGCATCTCAATTACAACCTGAAATCCTTGTGATTGACTCCATACAAACCTTACATAGCTCGCAGATAGAAAGCGCCGCTGGTAGTGTTTCTCAGGTAAGAGAAAGCGCCGCAAGCTTGCTGAGATTTGCTAAAGAATCTCATGTTCCCACTTTTTTAATTGGACATATTACCAAAGATGGCTCTATTGCAGGCCCCAAAGTTCTCGAGCACATGGTAGATACTGTCTTGCAATTTGAAGGAGACCGAAATTATGTTTACCGTTTACTTCGCACCATCAAGAATCGTTTTGGTTCTACAAATGAAATTGGCATCTATGAGATGTCTGGCACAGGACTGCGAATTGTAGAAAACCCATCTGAAATACTTGTGACGAATACTGATTCTGAGTTAAGTGGGATTTCAATTTCCTCAACTTTAGAAGGAATGCGACCTTTTCTTATAGAAATTCAAGCACTTGTTAGCTCTGCAGCCTACGGTACTCCTCAGCGAAGCTCGACAGGTTTCGATGCGAAAAGATTAAACATGCTCCTCGCTGTTCTTGAAAAGAGATGTGGCTTCAAACTTGGAGCAAAAGATGTGTTTCTAAATATAGCAGGAGGAATAAAGGTTGATGATCCCGGTGTCGATTTAGCAGTTACAATGGCTGTCTTATCATCGAATGCCAACCTTCCTATACCCCCAGGAATTGCTTTTTCAGCTGAGGTAGGCTTATCTGGAGAAATCCGACCCGTCAACAGAATTGACCAGCGAATTGCAGAAGTAGAAAAGCTGGGCTACAAAAAAATTATTATCTCCGAAAACATTAAAGGATTTGACGCCTCTAATTACAAAATCGATGTTGTTCAATGTACCAAAATCGATCAAGTTGTTAAGGCTGTATTTTCATAACAAAAGCATTTAACAAATGGGAAAACTAATTATTGTTCCTACCCCTATTGGAAATCTTGAGGACATCACCTTAAGAGCAATCAGGTACCTCAAAGAATGCAATCTCATATATGCAGAAGACACAAGAGTCACACGAAGACTTCTTTCCCATTTAAATATTGACAATAGAATTGTTGCGTTTCATTCACACAACGAACACAGGATTCTTGATAAATGCATTGAAACTATAGAAGAAAATGAATTTACCGTATTGGTTTCTGACGCAGGAACTCCTGGGATTTCTGACCCTGGTTATTTATTAGTGCACGCCTGTGTTGCGCATGGGATTGATGTTGAATGCCTTCCCGGACCAACGGCTATAATACCAGCTATAGTTGCCTCTGGATTCTCCTGTGAACGTTTTCATTTCGAAGGCTTTCTTCCGCATAAGAAAGGAAGAGAAACAAGAATTAAAAGCATTGCAGAGCTCACATGCACGGTCATCTATTATGAATCTCCGCATAGAATCGTAAAAACCTTAACGCAACTACAAAAAGTACTGGAAGAAGACAGGAAAGCTTGTGTGGTTCGAGAAATATCAAAAATCTATGAAACCTATCACCACGGAACCCTTTCTGAACTAATGACTTATTTCACGGAAAACAAACCAAAAGGCGAACTGGTTTTAATCATAGAAGGGAAATCCTAGCGCAACTCTTTTAATCTTTTCTCAACGTTTTCAACGTTTTTCTTTTGGGTATCAATTTCTGTTTTCTTGATGGATTGATCGTCTAAATTCTTCTTAATATCTTCTTTATTATCGGCAATCTTCTTTTCAAAATCTTTGATCTCTTTTTCTAAATTCTCCTTTCTTTTGACCAGGTCTTTTTGATCTTTCTCTAGAGAACTTAAAGTCTTACTTTCTTTATCGAAAATTTGTTCAACCCAAGTCTTTACTGAAGCCGAGGCGAACTCTTCGATGATTTTTTGAATGATTTTAAATTGGTCAGGATGTTCTTTGCTATTCAGATAAGCACCTCCAAGATCAAAGCCAAAGCTAACGGAAACTTCTTCCTTGTTGGTCACCTGCGTTATAGCGTAAGCATTGAAAGGCATTTTTCCCATGTCTTTAAGCTCAACCATAAGGGCACTATGCTCTTTTTTGGATTGCTTATGTTTTCCCAAACCTTTAAATAATTTTTTAACCTTAGAGTCAATGAAATCTTGACTGACATAAGGGATCTCAACAACCAATGCATTAACATTTTGAGCAACAGAAAAATCTGCGTTTTGCTCTTTAACTTTTATAGACTGCGCCATGAGGACAGGTCCCATGAATAAAAACAAGATGATACAAAGTGACTTCATTTTTTTTTACTACTAATTTAAACTTCTTTTTGAATAAGAGAACTGAAAACATTCGTAATTTTGAGTTATGCTTTTCCAAAATGTTATTGGGCAAAATGATTTGAAACTCAAACTTCTAAAAGAAGTTAAAGATCAAAAAGTAAGCCATGCCCAATTGTTTTCAGGTGAACCGGGTTACGGAACACTTCCTTTGGCACTGGCATTCGCACAACTTTTATTCTGTGAAAAACCAACAGAAAATGACAGCTGTGGCACCTGTTCTTGCTGTATACAAGTTAAAGATTTACAGCACCCAGATTTACATTTCAGTTTTCCAACCGTACAAGGAATCAGTAAGATCTCTGATGGACTGATTTCTGAATGGCGGGAGCAGATTAAAGAGATGCCCTATTTTTCGAGCTTCGATTGGATTAAACGGATTGACCCCAAAGAAGGCAACCCGATGATCTCTGTTCATGAGAGTCTTGAAATACAACGAAAACTCCGTTTGACATCCTATCAGGGTGGCTATAAAGTAATGGTGATTTGGATGCCTGAGAAAATGAATTCCGAATGCGCTAATAAAATCCTTAAAGTTTTAGAAGAACCGCCAAGCAAGACTGTTTTTATTCTTGTCACTGCAAATGCTGATGGACTCATAGACACCATAAAATCAAGATGCCAAGTAGTTCCCTTACATCGCATCAAAAATGACACGCTTTCAAGACACTTGATGAATCTTTATAATATAAGTGAAGAAAAATGCAAATCAATCACCGCGTTTTCTGAAGGTAATTTACTGAGAGCCATGGAGATTTCAGAGGCCCAGGAGGGAGATGAGGCTTTAAAAGATGCCTTTATCACCCTGATGCGCTCAAGCTATAAAAAGAATGTCATTGAAATGATGAATTGGGCAGATTCAATGGCGAAAGAAGGGAAAGAACGTCAAAAAATATTCTTGAAATACACGCTTCATATGCTGCGGCAATGCATCGTAAAAAATTACATGGGCAATGACCTTGTACAAGTTTCAAATGAAGAAGCCGATTTTATCTCAAAGTTTTCACCTTTTATCTCAGGTAACAATATCCGAGAATTTATGAAAGCTTTTGACGAAGCATTTTACCAATTAGAAAGAAACGCAAATGCTAAGATTTTATTTACCTTGCTTTGTTTCCAATCAATGCGCTATCTTCACAAAAAATGATTAATCAAAAATTTATATTTTTAACAATAAAAAATGGGTTGTAATTCTTGCAGTAGTGGTGGTGGAAAACCAAATGGTTGCCGTACAAACGGAACCTGTAGCACAAGTGGCTGCAATAAATTAGAGGTTTACGATTGGCTCGCTAATATTGATTTACCTGGAGGTCAGCAGCCATATGATATCCTTGAAGTACGATTTAAGAACTCGAGAAAAGATTTTTTCAGGAATTCCGAAAAGCTAAATCTTCAAGTGGGAGACATCGTGGTTGTAAATGCCGCATCGGGTGTTGATGTAGGACTGGTATCGATTGTAGGCGAGTTAGCCCGAATCCAAGTTAGTAAAAAGACAAAAGATTTCAAACCATTAGAATGCAGAAAAATTGTTCGTAT
>CAJJCU010000093.1 GCA_905182775.1 uncultured Flavobacteriales bacterium | reverse complement strand
CAGCTTCAGTACAACCACATGGGCTGTCTAATGATTCTACATCTAGGTCTGCAGCACCACCGCCACAAGATCCTAACATTGCACCTAGTGCAAATACCAGTACTAATTTTTTCATGTTTTTTGTTTTTTAAGTTGCGTTAAATATAATTAAATCGGTTATGTAAATGAAAAGAGATTTTTAATTTGTTTGCGGCACGTCTACTTTTTTCATGACTTTAGTGCAGCATCCAATTTTGACAGGTATAAATGTGAATTGAAATATCTATTGCATAATCTAGAAAATAGTTCGCATTAAAAAAGGGGCCAAAGCCCCTTATATAATTTCTAAAAATTATTTGCAGTCTTTAAAATCTTCCTCATTATAGTCCTTACAGGACTCTATAAGTGCGTCGCTCTTTTCTTGAAGGTCTGCTAACTTGTCTGCATCACCCATTGCAGCTCCGGTTTCTTTTAGAAGCTCCATTCCTTCCGTTTGACAATCACATGCGGATTTACCACAAGATCCTAACATTGCACCTAGTGCAAATACCAGTACTAATTTTTTCATGTTTTTTGTTTTAAGTTATAACAACCCCATACGGAGAACAAAAAATTAGGTTTCATTTTAAGGGAACCCCTTAATGATGAGGAAGCCTAATCTTATCTTTTGAATGTTCTTCTGCTACTATTTAGAGATGTTCATCAATGCGAAGAATTTTTTCGCGAGACGCCAAAAAAAAAGCCCTTCGGTTGAAGGGCTTTTGAAATACAATATATTTACTTTGAACTCATAGCTTCTTTAAGTGCTACATAAGTATCACCTAAGGCTTTGTTGTAACTCTCAGCTGTTTTTTCATAAGTTTTAGCCGCTTCACAATCTTCTTCAGCTTTATCAATAGCTAAGTCACCCTTGCATTTTTTTCTGATATCTTTCATCTTAGATTCAAGTGCATCACTGTCATCTTTAAAGGACTTGAGGTCATCTGCTGATGCGTCTTTAAGACCTTCTGAAATTTCTCCAGCCATAGTTACATATTCTTCCATAACTTGATTACGTGCTTCAACACATCCGCAAGCAGAGTCTAAGCTTTCAACATCAATATCTGCAGCACCACCGCCACAAGATCCTAACATTGCACCTAATGCAAATACCAGTACTAATTTTTTCATGTTTTTTATTTTTTAAGTTTTTTCAAATATAATATTTTAATGTACAAACAAATCAAAAAATCACCCTTTTTCAACTTAAGAAACCTATAAATGAAACACTTACATTCCTGTTCCACAAAAACCTAGATGTTTTTAGGGGTTTTTGATTAAACAGCTTACCAGCTTCCGCCGGCGCCACCGCCACCAAAACCGCCACCGCCAAAACCGCCACCGCCAAAGCTGCTTCCGCCGCCAGAACTATACCCGCCTCCATAAAATGTGCGGCCTCCACGACCACCATTTCTTCTACCGAAAATAGAGGATAGAATAATAATAGGTAAAAAGATAAGCAACATCAAAATGTCGGTCCAACTAAATGAATTTACACGCTCGGTATATTCCTCGGCACCATATTCTTTATTTGCTAAATCTATTAATACACCAACGGCATTGTTTACGCCTTGGTAATAATTCCCCGCCTTAAAGTTTGGTAGTACTTCATGGTTCACAATATCTATAGTAATTGCATCTGGAATAACGGCTTCAAGACCCCTACCTATGGCTATATGTGTTTTCCTTTCTCCCTTTCCACCCGTCGGTTTGATTAAAAAGACGATGCCATTGTCTTCTTTTTCCTGACCTACCTTCCATTTTTCACCAATTCTTGTAGCATAATCCCAAGGCTCGTAACCTTTCAAATCATCTACGATAAGGACTACAATCTGATTGCCTGTGCTGTCATTAAAATCGCTGAGTTTTTGTTCGATTTGATTGGCTTCTGCAGTAGATAGAAAATCAGGCAGTTCCTTGGACAAGTTGTTGTAAAGTCTAAAAGGGCTTGGTGCATTCGGAAGATCCCCCTGAGTATAAGACAGAAAACCAAATAGTAGAGAAAACAGCCCCGAAAGAAATAGTGATTTTTTCATATTATTTTGATTCTTCGGGTTCCTCACCGAAAGATATTTCATTACTCAATTCATTCACATCATCCTCTTGATGAGGGAAATGCGCCTTAAGCTGCTCGCCAGATGCATGAATGCCTTCTACCAGGCCCTCTGCATATAGCCCCTTTTTAAAGTTTTCTAACAAATTGTTTTTAATCTGATCCCAAAAATCGTCGTTCACTGCCGCGTCAATTCCTTGGTCTCCGACTATGGCTAGCTTTTTATCCTTGACTGAAAGATAAATCAATACGCCATTTCTTAGCTCGGTTTCATGCATCTTGAGCTTTTCAAATACTTGAATGGCCTTTGTAACAGGTTCTTCTTTGCATTTGTTATCGATATGAACTCGTATTTCTCCTGAAGTACTCAACTCTGCTTCTGCAATTGCAGCTTGAATAGATTCTTTCTGAGGGCCTGTTAAAAATTCTTTTGAAAACATAATAGCGCTTGTTAAAACTGAACTTCCGGAGCGTTTTCAGAACCTGCTTTAGGCTGGAAACCTTGCTTTTTAGGGAATTCCTCTGCATTCAAAATCATGCTGTTAAAGAATCCTCTGATGTGGGTATTGTAAGATTTTACAGTTCCATTAAAGTCCGTTCTCGCTTTATTGATTCTGTTTTCCGTTCCCTCAAGTTGAGCTTGAAGTATACCAAAGTTTTCAGTAGAGCGAATCTGTGGGTAAGCCTCAAACGCAAGGTTAATAGCGGTATTTATTTTTTTACCCATTAACTCCATGTCTTCAGGTGTTTTAGCATTTACAATCCCTGCCCTAGCCTGCGTAACTTCAGTAAGAATTCCTCTTTCGTTTTCCGCTGCACCTTTTACAGTCGCAACCAATTGAGGTACAAGATCTGCACGTCTTTGGTAGGCTGCACCGACATCATTCCATGACTGATCAAGGGTTTCTTGTAATCCAACCGCTTTGTTGTACGTTCCGCTATAACTAAATACAACGATTAAAACGAGAACAAGTATTCCAATAATAAGTAGATAAGATTTTTTCATTTTTGTAAAATTGTTTGTGTAAAAGTAAGGCTTATTCTCTGAACGAAGTCATATTAAACCTAAGAATATAGCTCCTTAAATAAATGCTCAAGATTCTGTTTTTCAGCATATTAAAAACAAATGCTATTGGTAAGTATTGTTAATTTTTTCTAACTTTTTATAATACTCTTCTCTGAATTGATTCGCTTTGTCACCCTCAATTTTCATGGTCTTTTTAACATATTCCTATGCCTTTTTGTCTTC
>CAJJCU010000092.1 GCA_905182775.1 uncultured Flavobacteriales bacterium | reverse complement strand
CGGGCTTGCAGCAGGTGTATGGACTGATAAAGGATCCAAGATTTTCAACCTTACTTCAAAGTTAAAAGCCGGGGTTGTTTGGGCAAATACCTATAATAAATTTGATCCTTCCTCTCCATTTGGCGGCTTTAAAGAAAGTGGCTATGGACGCGAGGGTGGCTTACATGGTTTGGCAGCCTATCTTAAATAATAAAGTAATGAAACGTATTGAAGTTCTAAAAACATATAAAATATATATAGGCGGTAAATTTCCACGAACGGAATCTGGGCGGTTTTATAAAGCCCTTAACACTTCTGGAATACCGATAGCGAATATTTGTAAAAGCTCTCGAAAAGACATTAGAAATGCGGTTGTAGCAGCAAGGAAATCTCAAGGTTCGTGGCAGGAAAGGACCGCTTTTAACCGAGGTCAAATACTCTATAGAATCGCTGAAATATTAGAAGGGCGCAGGTCTCAATTTATTGAAGAATTAATGCTTCAAGATGTTTCAAAAAAAGAGGCTCAAATTGAGCTAGATGATTGTATTGATCGGATCGTTTATTATGCAGGTTGGTGTGATAAATTCAATCAAGTTGCAAGCTCTGTAAACCCAGTGAGTTCATCTCATTTTAATTTCTCAAGTTACGAGTCTACGGGTGTTGTTGGTATTATTGCACCAGAATCATCTTCGTTGATAGGTCTGATTTCAATGCTTTTACCTGTTATTGCGGGAGGTAATTCCGTCGTATTGATTGCCTCTGAGTCAAAACCACTTTGTGCAGTTACACTTGCAGAAGTTTTAAATTCTTCAGATGTTCCTGCTGGTGTCGTTAATATTTTAACGGGACAAGTCTCAGAATTGTGGTCACCGCTATCTAGTCATATGGATGTCAATGCGATTTCTGTTTGTTCGAAATCAGCATATATAAAAGAGATTCAACTGGCTTCTGCAGAAAATCTAAAACGTGTGAGAACGTATACCGATGCGTGGGGCGTTCGGGAGCAGCAGGGAATTCAATATATCACTGATTTTCAAGAATTAAAAACGACCTGGCACCCGATTGAAAACATAGGAGGTTCATCAAGCTCTTACTAAAAGAAAGGAGCTTCCTTTATTTCCAGTAACCAGCTTTCGCGAAGTTCTTTTAGTGTCTCTATTCTTGGATTAAAGACATGAGCTCCCTTGAGTGACTCAAGGTCGTGGTAGGAAACTATTTTATGCTGATTATCTTCTGAAACAAGCACATTCAAGCGATTGAAAAATTCAACACCTAATTTGGATTCGATCATTTTCACGAAATGAACTGAAGAGTCGATTGAGCATCCCGAAATGGCTTCAAATGATTCATCGACTACCAAAACGATATATCGATTAAAGAGAATTTTCCCCTGCGCTGATAGCGGTCTTTGATGCGCTTTCCAGCTTAGGGTAAAAGCATCAATATGTGATTGTAAGTCTTCTGTTTCCGAAGGGCTTAGGCTTCGATTACATAAGTAGGTCCAAACCCTGCTGTTTGCAGGCATTTTTTCAAAAAAAGTACTAAAGCTCTGCTGCATTGGCAATTAATTCAGCAACATCTAAAACTTTTATTTGGCCTTCTTTTTCAGCGTTTTTTATTCCGTCTGTCATCATTGTATTACAAAATGGACAGCCTGTAGCAATAATCTCGGCAGCTGACTCAACGGCATCTTCTGTTCTTTCTATATTGATTTCTTTATTTCCTTTTTCGGCTTCTTTGAACATTTGGGCACCGCCGGCTCCACAACACAAACCCTTTGATTTGCATCTTTTCATTTCGACAAGCTCGGCATCAAGTTTTTCAATAAGCTGACGCGGTGCTTCATAAACATCATTTGCACGTCCCAGATAACATGGGTCGTGAAAGGTTATTTTTTTGCCTTTAAAGGATTCTGAGTTTTCTAAAATAAGTTTCCCTGTATTGATTAAATCTTGAATGAGTTGCGTATGATGAACAACTTCATAATTCCCGCCAAGCTCTGGGTATTCATTTTTTAAGGTATTGAAGCAATGCGGACAAGCGGTTACTATCTTTTTGACTTCATAGCCATTGAGAACCTCTATATTCATCATCGCCTGCATTTGGTAGGTAAATTCATTGCCAGCTCTTTTTGCAGGGTCTCCTGAGCAGCTTTCTTCCGTCCCTAAAACGGCAAACGAAACCTTACAACTATTTAAAATTTTAACAACTGCTTTTGTGATTTTTTTTGCACGGTCATCAAAGCTTCCAGAGCAACCAACCCAAAATAGAATCTCGGGGTTTTCTCCTTTAGCTTTCATTTCAGCCATTGTAGGTACATGAAGATTCATAGGCTATTCTTTAAAGACTTGAATATTAGCACTCTTTTCTACAAGATTGGTAAATTTACCCTCGTACCTTGTTGCACGTACAATGTGGTTGTCAATCCAATGATAATTCCCACCCCTCGGTTTACCCATAAGTAATCCGTGGTATTTGAAACCGTTATCATCGAGCCATTTTTCAGTTACGATTCTATGTTCTTCGACTCTTGAGGTGAAAAAAGTAATCTTGTGTCCTTCTTCAAACCAAGCATTAATTGTATCGAGCGCATCATCAAATAATTTTGCAGTAGACATTCTTTCGGGTTCTTCATTTGGAATATCATCACATATAGTGCCGTCGATATCAATCATGTAATTTTTTACGTCCTCAGGCAGCATAGGAGAAATTGCTTTCCCGTCTTCAATTACATCTATTAATTTAAAATCTACTTTCTCATTCTTCATTGGCCCAATTTAATCTATCGTTTTGTGAAAACTGCCATGGAGCTCCATTATTTTCTATATTGGTAAGCATCCCGGTTAGTTCGTTTGGTATTTTTGATTCCTCCATAACGAGAAACCTTCTGAGGTCAATAATGATGGTTAGCGGGTCTATATTTACAGGGCATTCGTCAACACAAGCGTTACATGATGTGCATGCCCACAATTCTTCTTCAGTAATGTAATCGCCTAATAGGGATTTTCCATCTTCGTGATCGATGCCATTTTTCCTTTTACTTTCCCCAAGTTCTACCAGGCGATCTCTGGTGTCCATCATGATTTTTCTCGGAGACAAAAGCTTACCCGTTATGTTGGCAGGGCATGAGGATGTGCACCGTCCACATTCAGTGCAAGTATAGGCATCCATTAAGTTTTTCCATGACAAATCGGTAACGTCTTTCGCTCCAAATCGTGATGGGGGGGCTGCATTTGGATCAACGGCATAGGGGTCAGCAGTGGGGTCCATCATTAATTTGACCTCTTTGGTCACACTGGCCATATTGTTGAACTTACCTTTCTTCTCGAGGTTTGAATAATAGGTGTTCGGGAAAGCTAATAATATGTGGAAATGTTTAGAATAGGGCAAGTAGTTTAAAAATCCGAGAACCATAAATAGGTGTCCCCACCAACCTATTCGTTCGACTATATGTAAGTTACCTGTGCTAATACCATCAAAGAATAAGGGGCCAAGAAATGAGGAAACGCTAAATCCAAAGCTGTTTCCTGATTCCATTGCTGCGTGGGATGCTCCTCTATTCAATAGGACCTCGTCAGCACCATTCATAGTGAAAATGCAAACTAATAATATAAGCTCGAAAATCAGAATGAGATTGGCATCTTTTGTTGGCCATCCAATCATTTCTTTCATATTTAGTCTTGGAAGTTTTAGCAAGTTTCTTCTTGCTAAAAACATAACCGTAGCAAAGAATGCGGCAACCGATAAAATCTCAATAAAACTTATAGCAAAGGTGTAAAAGCCACCAAGTCCGTTTAAGAACATTCGATGCTCTCCTGTTAACCCATCTGCAAAGATTTCAAAAAGCTCAACCTGAGTGATCACAAAAGCCACATATAAACAAAGATGGAGGAGCGCTGGAATGGGGCGGCTAAACATTTTTTGCTGACCAAATGCAACCAAAATCATTGTTTTTAAACGTTTCCCGACATCACCTGAACGCTCTTCAGGTTTTCCTAAATTAATATTGTACCTGATCTTCCATATATTCAACGAGAAAAACCCTAAGCCAAGTAGGGCAATTAACACAAAAAATAGAATGCTCATATTCACAGACGCTTATTCTTGAATGGTGTCTAAAATTTTCCTCAATTTTCTTTCTTCTTTAGGACTTAAAGTTGTTCCCTTTGTTTTGGAACCTAATAATGAGAAATGAATATATCTTTCCGGGTGCAAGGTAAGGTCCTCTACCAAATCTTGAAGTTTCTTATTCGAGTCAACCAATTCTAGGTAAAGCTGTTCATCATAAAGAAGTTTGCTCATCGTTCCCGTTCCATTTTCAACTTCAGTGAGAATGGCATTTATTTTTTGAATTGAGGTATTGGCGTCTAAAATAACACCCTTAAAATCTGAAGAAACCAAGTCATCGGATAATTTTTTAGCATTTCCAATGATATGACTTACCTCGTCATTGCTCTTTTTTAAATTTACCGTAATGCTTTCGACATTGGACATGATTCGTGAAAACTGAAGTCGCTCTTGGGCAACAAAAAGTTCAATTTCTTCAGCGGCATTGCCTAATTTATCTATTGTTGTTTTAACCCTGTTAAAGCTACCTTCTAGCTCAGACGTAGCCGTTGAATCCCAAAATGCAGCAAGGGAATTAACCATGTTGTCTACCGAGATCATCATGCTTTGAAGCTTTTGGGTGATAGGATCAGCGTATTCCTTGACCTGATATGCAATATCTAGGCTTGACTTTATTCCTGGGATTTCGGAGCCTTTAGGGTATTCATTTTTATTTGAAGGATTGGTTTTTAAAATTAATCCTTTCGTGAAAAAGTCAGGAGAGCCTATTTCTACGGTACTTCCTTTGGTGAGCTTCACGTTGCTGTTCTGTACATTGAAACCAATTTTCACGCGTCGATTTGGATTGTTCTCAGGAAATATCTCAACGCTAATGACTTTACCAATGACCACGCCATTTAAAATAACATCACTCGAAACCATAAGTTGGTTTGAGTTTTCGAAGTAGGAATGGTATAGGTCATCTCCACCAAAAAAACTATATCCTTTCAGAAAGTTAATACCGAACACCAATATTACAATTGCGATTACAGCTACTAAACCTGCCTTTATTTCTTTTTGAAACTTCAAATCTTAATTTTCTACTAATTTAATACCTTTTTCAATACCAATACGCTCTCCGTTTAAGAACGCTACAACAAATGCACCTTTAAATCCTTTTTCGCGCATTTTAGTCTTGTATTTTGAAGCAGCGTTTATGTCTTGCACAAAACTTTTCGTGCAATATTTAAACAGGCCACCTTGCTCATACACATAGGTGTTCTTCTCTCCTTGAAGTCGAGGTGAATCCATAGGTATTTTAGAATTTAAACTTAAAATTTGGACTCTAAATTGGAGGCCTTTAGTTTTATTTTCTTGTTCATTTACTTTTTCAATAAAACTCGTGCTTTTATTGGTGACCGGTTTTTTTGCTTCTTTAATTGCATTCGCTGTTGGTACAGGGGCTGCTATGGCCACTGGACTTGTACCCTCTATGGAATGTTTGTAATTTTCAAAGGCAACAAACATCGCATTCGCCATTGTATTCTGCCCCGCTTCTTTTCCTATGAAATTCTCTTCTTTTGGATGTGTTAAGAATCCGGTTTCGATCAATACGCTGGGCATTGTTGTCCTGTACAGAACCATGAACCCGGCTTGTTTTACACCCCTGTCTTTCCTACCCAGTTTCTTGAATTCTGCCTGCAGGTACTGTGCAAACATAATCGCATGGTCTAGAAATACTGAAAGTTGCAGCCGTTTGGCAATGATTGCGTCAGGTGATAGATCAAAGTTTTTGTATTGCGCGCCACCATCTTTCTCTAGTTCAATAATAGAATTCTCTCGAGACGCTACTTTCTGTTGTGATTCTGAACGGTGAAGACCTAAAACATAAGTCTCTGTGCCATAAGCCGCTGGTGTAGCTGCATTCGCATGAATACATATAAATAAATCGGCTTTTGCTTTATTGGCTATATTGGCTCGTTCTCCTAATTCAACAAAAACATCCTTGTCCCTTGTGTAGATCACTTTGAGCTCGGGGTATTTCTTTTTTATAAGATTACCAAGCTTGAGCGCCATAGACAGACAGACATGTTTCTCTTTTGAAAACTTCCCATGACACCCCGGATCTTTTCCCCCATGCCCTGCATCAATTACAATAGTTTCTATTGAATTTTGACTATGAGTAGGGATTAGAACACATAGACTAATAAATACAAATAAAATGCTTCTCATTACGTTACTGATATACATTGGTAAAATTGGTAATTTTGTGCTATTGATTTGCATATAAACAAATTTAGTATACTCCTATTGATCAAACTTCGTTCCATACTACATTTTATACCCTTTGCTTTGTTAATAATGCAAAATAGTTTTTGGGTTACCGCACAGTCTTTGCCTGCGGATACTGTTTATGTGAATGAATCTGATTTGCAAGAAGTGATTACCTACGGCGCTCGAGATTCTATCTACAGCGATTTGAAAAACAAGCTGGTTTTCTTGTATGGGGGCGCTAGAGTGGATATGGGAGAGATTTCCTTAACTGCTGGCTATATTGAGGTGGACCTAGATTTGAATGAAGTTACTGCTAAGTATATTTTAGATTCTATTGGTGAGCCAATCGAGTACCCTGAATTTCAGGACGGTACTGAAAAAATGATGTGTGAAGAAATGCGCTACAATATGAAGACCAAAAAGGGATTCATTACCGAGCTCGGGCTTCAGCAAGATGAATTTTATTTCAAAATGGGGACCGCCAAGCGACATCCCACTGAAGAGATTCATCTTTTAAAAGGAAGGCTGACAACCTGTAATGAAGAAAATCCACATTATCACTTTCAGCTTTCAAAGGGTGTAATTGTTCCTGAAAAACGTATTGTTGCGGGTCCTATGAATTTATGGATCAACGGAATACCAACTCCTTTTGGTTTGCCTTTCGCACTCATACCGAATCAAAAAGAACGAACACATGGTATTCTTTTTCCGGAATTGGTTCCGACCTCGTCTTATGGTTTCGGTTTCCAAAATCTTGGATATTATATCCCGATAAATGAACGATTTCAAACGTCTGTCTATGCTAATTTATATAGTAGAGGTAGCTGGGGCCTAAGAAATGATTTGGATTATGCCAAGCGCTATGCGTATTCTGGCAGATTGTCTTTAGGCTTTCAGCAGTTTCGTTCGGGCTTTCCTTTGAATGAAACAAACAATAAAACCACGGTCGTTTGGTCGCATCGAAAGGCTAGTAAATCGAATCCAAATTGGTCTTTTTCCTCTAGTGTCAATTTTATATCTGACAACCAAACAAAAAATAATCTTGACCCCATCAATCCGAGTTATTTTAACAACTCCTTTAACTCGGATATTAATTTGAACAAGAGCTTTCCGGGTAAACCCTTGAATATGGGAATGAAAATTTCTCTCAGACAAAACTCCTTATCTGAATCTATAGCGCTGACAAGTCCAATCTTTACGGCAAACGTGACAAGGGTGTTCCCTTTTAAAAAGCTGATTAAACGTTCAAATAAAGAATGGAAAAAGATCATAGAGAGAATCGGTTTTTCTTATAATTTTGATGGTCAAAATAAGTCTACTTTCTCAGATTCCTTATTAAGCCAAGGAGACTTTAATCGCATTAGTGATCAGTTCATGTATGGGGCAAAGCAGTCCATGAGCTTGCAGACAACAGGAGGCCTTTTTAAAAACATTTTAAAAATAACCCCGAGTGCGAATTATGCAACCAAACTTAACTTTCAACGCATTGATAAGTCATACGACCCTATAAATAATATAACAGATGTCGATACTGTAAAAAGAGCTGATCTGGCTCACGAATTTAATTTGAATGTAAGCGCAACGACCGTGTTGTATTCATACTTTCAGTTTATAGGAAAGAAGAAAGCTAAAATGCGTCATATTATGACTGCAAAGTTAAGTTACCGATATGTTCCTCTCATTAATCCATTGATCACAGGTGATTTTGGTATAAATGAATCTTCGATTAGCTATTCGCAATACGAGCGAAGTCTATACAGTGTTGGTAATACCAGTGAGGCATCATTTTTAAGTTTTTCACTCAATAACACCTTTGAATTAAAATTCAAATCAGATACGGATACCGTAACAGGGTTTAAAAAAGTTAGATTGATTGATCAGCTATCACTAGTTGGGAATTATAACTTCTTAAAGGATTCTATGAATTTATCGAATATTAGTTTGAATATGCGTATCAGTCCAAAAAGTTGGCTTAATGTGGTTACGAACGCTAGTTTCAGTCCCTATGAATGGGATAGCTTAACTGGGCTTACCGGAAGTGATTACGCTCTTGATAATAATCAAGGTTTGGGTCGTTTTTTGAGTGTTAACTTTTCTACGACCCTAGTCTTAGCTCCAAAAAAGGATCGGATAAAGATTAAAGAGGAAACGGCGCATTTAAATGATCAATGGAATGCAGATTTCAATTATTTCGCTTTGCACCCTGAGTATATGGTGTTTTTCGACATTCCCTGGAAAATGACATTTTCTCATATCTACAGTATTCGCGCTAATCAAAGTGTTTCTTTGAGTTCTCCAGATCCGCTGGTCTTTGTCCAATCTCTAAGTATGCGAGGAGATGTTAGTTTTACCAAACGTTGGAATTTGTCGGGCAATGTCAATTTAAACATCATTGATAAGACCCTGACCAATGCCAACTTGTCTTTAAATAGGAATATGCATTGTTGGGCGCTATCCATCTATTGGACCCCAGTTGGAGGAAATCAAAGTTTTTTAGTTAGCCTAAGAAACACTTCTTCAATCTTTAGAGACGCGAAAATTGAATTTAGAAAACCCCCAGCATTCCTTTAGTTACTTGGGGTGAAGTCTATTTTTTAATTATTGTACAATAATATTTTTGGTCCGATCACCATGCTTACACGGCTTATTCTTCTTTCAGGACTATTCTTTTTTGCTGCCTCTAGGGACATGTTTGGCGGAAGCATTTCACCTCTTCCATTGATCTCGACATCAATAATTAATTCAGGTTTTCTTTCTTGCGCCTCAAATTGCTTCATCAATTCATCCGCAACGGATTGAGCTCTTTTCTGAGATAACAATTTGTTTTTCTCTTTTCGATCAGTTTCATTGCCTTTCCCTTGTTCGTCCGCATAGCCATTGACGATGATCATAAGGCGATAAAGGGAATCATTGAAAACGTTAGCATTATGATTGGCTAAGTATTCGTCCCACATCTTCAAGTCTTTACCAATTGTGTTCGCTAGTTTTGAAATTTCTTTTTTACCTGATTTATTTAAAATTGAACTACCAGGGTCAAAACTAATGTCTCCTCCAATTTTACGAACTTGCTTGTTCGATTCGATCATTTTCTTTAGAGGCTCAATGTAGTTCTGTAAGAGGTCATTAAGCTCCGCTGCTAGCTCTAAGGTACGTTCATGGCCATCCAGTGAATAGGGTGAAGTGCTATTTAGTTCCTCGATAATGACTTCAGTTCGTTTGTAAATTTTTTGTAATGCAATCTGAATATCATCAACTCTTTCCGTTGTGTCAATCTTATCTATTTCACCTTGCTGTTGTTCTAAGATGCGCTGTGTTGCATCTGCTTTTTCCATGGCTAGATATAAATCTTTTTCTCTTTCAGCGCGGTTTTTATTTAAGTTGGTTACCTCTTTTTCTCCAGTTTGACCTTTGTATGTTGTCGTGTTGAAAACAGGTTTGCGCAAACTGTTGTTATTGGCACAACTTGTTAAAATTATAATTATAGAAAGAAAGAATGCTTGACTTTTATAGAACTTCATCTTATCGCTAGTTTTGTGTAAATTTATCTAATTTCAATTGTGTAAATGCGGCGCATTGTTATATGTTATCCATATCAGATTGTGTAACAAGTTAAATATTTTTTTTTTGATATTTGTTAAGAATCTTGATTTTAAAGTTCTTGGAGTAGGGTGTTGTGCTTGATAGAATGACCGTTTCGTTACAAGGTCCGAGGAAGTAGTTAAGGTAATAATACCCTAAAAAGAGCGAGGATTCGAATTCAAGGGCAATCCCTTTTTGTTCAGAAATCTCATACTCATCTGGTCTAAATCTGATCTTTTTATCGTTTATGCTCAGTTGGTTTACGATACCTAAGAGTAAGGCATTCTTTAAATGTCCTAGCTGATAATAAGCATTAAAAGGTGTTTTTTTTGAGCTTAATTTTCCTTTATTTAAAAAATAAATCACGTCAGAAAGGCCCAAAACATCTTGGCCTTCGTGAGATACTAGGATGATGGTTAGGTTTTCTTCTTTTCTAAGTTTTAGGATATGCTTAAACAAAAGTGCTCTGAGCTGAGAGTCTAGGTTTGAAAAAGGCTCGTCTAAGAGCAGAATATCTGGTTTTAAAGCAATGGCTCTTGCGATTGAAAGTCTTTGCTGCTCTCCACCTGAAGTTTCGTTTGCCTTTACATTTCGAATCTCTCGGAGCTTCAATAGTTTAAGTAATTGTTCTGTTCTTTTTACTTTTTGCTCCTGAGGTAAAGAAATTGCGGCTTCACGAATATTTTCTTCGACAGTATGGTAGGGGTCAAGGTTGTAATCCTGAGAAACCAATTTTATTTTCTCAAAACCGGGAATAAGCATGCTTTTAGCATCAGGAAGTTCTTCACCGTTTAAGACAAGGTGCCCGCTTTGAGGTCCTAATTGTCCTGCGATGACATTTAGCAAGGTTGATTTTCCAGCCCCAGACTTCCCCACCAAACCAATGATTTGACCTTCTTTTGCCTTGAAGCTAATCTCGTTTAGTATAGGTCTGTCAAATTCAACGCAGATGTTTTTAATTTCTAGCATCATTCAGGTTTTAGGTTGTTATTCTTGTCTATTCTATTTTCTTTAAAAGCCGAGGGTATGAGGTCAGGGAAAATCTTGATCACCAACGGCAGTAAAATCGCACCACCGGGCAACATAAATATGGCTAGAGATGGCATGGTTTTCAGGATGTCATAGAATTGTTTTTTGAATTGGTCTTTCTCTTCTGCTGTGAGTTCTCTTACAGCTGATTTCCCTAAAAGATCCATGAGATCTTTACTCTCTTTTATTTCACTAAATATTTTCTTCTTGTTTCTTCCTAGGATCAATAGCCACTTTTTTTGGATTGCCTTGAAAAGAACACCGGATAATTTTTCTTCGTTTAAAATAGCAAGATGCTCCTTGTTTTTGAATACAAAAGTTCGGCCTACAAGAAAAGCTTCATCTATTTCAGTATTTGACAAATCGAGCTCTCTTCCGATTCTCTTTAAATCACGTTCTTCATTGGGGTGTACCGTGTGGGTTCCACAGGCAACAAAAACACAGAGCTCAAATATGAATTTATTATTGAGTTGATTGCTTTTGTAGGATTCTGTTGGATGGTTTGGGATAGGGGCTGTAAACCATTTTGAGATTTCTTTTTTTTGTAAATCATCAAGGTGACTAGAGGAAAGTAGGTATTGTAGGAGCCTCTTTTCTTTATCTTCTATTTTTCCATCGCCATATGCTGACTTTGTTAAGAATAAGAGCAAGGTATGCACCAATTCGTCGTAGCTTTTTACGGGGTCAATGTGCGTGTTGTTTAGAAATGAGATGTACAGTAAAACATCTATAAAAACAAGTCCGTTTGTACTTTGATTAAGCCAGTAGTTACCCTTGGTGATATTTGATTTGATCTTTACTCGTTCGCTTAGTATTTTTTCCAGTTTGAGTTCTACTTTTTTGTCAAAATCAAAATCCCATAATGAGATTTTAGTTCTAAATTCCTTGTAGAATTGATCTATTGAAAATAAGAATTCATCATAGATGTCTTTTTCGCCTTTGTGAAAGTACCCATAGACAAAAAAGAGATTTTCAAATAATAGGAGCTTTAATTTCTCTTCTTTGGTAAGGTGAGAAACAAATTTTGGGGAGCAATATAAGTTTGTCAGCGCCGCCCCGTAAAGTATTCCAGTTTTATTAAATATATAGTGTAGCGAATCAGAAAATGAATCGGATTTGAATTTAAATCCGATAGAGAGCTGTCCTTCTTGATGTAGATGAAAAAAATAACGTATCCAATTCTTGGATCCAGTTGATATTCTATTTTTATCTAATTGCATATCTAATTGCTAATCCCCCCCCCCAATTAAACTGAACCCTTGGTGTGAGGAATAAAATGGGCCCTGTATTTAATGAGCAATTAATTGGTACCTCATCAAATGTGTATTCTAAACCCAATGTTCCATTGAATCCTGAATGAAAAAAGGAGTCGCTGTTGTTTTGTGATTGATTTGTGAATCCAAATAAAGCCCCGCCGCCATAAAACCAAGAAAATCCTTCTTCAAGTGCGTTTTGTATCTCATAGACGGCCATGATGAATGCCCCATTTCCATAACTTGATCTGGAAAGCCCTCCCAGAGATCCTTCGATTGCTGTCGTATTTGTTAAAAAATGTTTCACATTTATCGTTCCATATCCTGGGTATCCACCTTTGATTCCGATCGCTGTTTTGTAATCTTGTGCGAGTGAATTGGTGGTTATGCAAATGAAGAATAGAACCGCTATTGATTTCATAAAATGATTTTAATCAAAGTTAGATTTTCCCCGCGAGCGTAAAGGCTTTTACTTTTGTAAAGAATACACTTCCATCTGTTGAAAACGCTTCAAAAACCATTACATAAGTTCCTATCGATCCTTTTTGACCATCATTTTTAATTCCATCCCAAGTAAATGTACCGGAAGAACCTAAAAGCATATTTTGGAAAAGCGCTTTAATGGGGCGGCCTTTATCATCATATATTTCAACATGTCCGAGTAAGCCTTCCTCTTGTAATTGATAATTTACTTGTAAAACATCTTCGAAGCCATCATTGTCTGGTGAAAAAATCGAATTGGTAAATGTAAAGTCCCCTGAATAAAGTGCTGCAATATATTGAGAGTTTTTTATTCCTGGCGTGCCAAAACCGATGTCCTGTGCTGCTGAGTGCCAATTAAAATGATCGTTAGAGTTCCCATTAGGATCGATTCTCTCTAAGGATACGCCATCGAGGTTGTCAATTACACTAAGGTGCCAAGATTCATTATAAGAAACCATATCAATGGGGTCATTCCCTTGTAGTAAAATGACTGTACTAGAATCATTTCCGTAGGAGGGAAGATCGCTTTGAATGAATACCTCTGGCTCATTATTTAAATAATAATCCAGCACAAATGAAGAGTCTTCTCCAATGACTGCATAGGATGTTGGTTTTAAAATATAATGTTGTTGAATACTCTGGTTATTGCTAATCGTATCATTTTCATAGTTGGCAAATTGCCACTGATATAAGTCTATGTATTTAGAAGATGTATTGTAAACCTCGATCCAATCTTCCCCTCCTGAATACGGGTTGCTAAGGATTTCATTGATGACGACATCTCCAATATCGGCAGACTCAGAAAGTGCAAATTCTCCTGATGATGAACCTGTATTTAACCAGCAATCTTTGAGGTCTTGTATGTCATACATGTAGGTTTGACTGGCTTGCAATTCCTCATTAAATGTAAGAATCATTTTTTTTGTAAAATCCCCCTCTATATAACTGCTTGCAATGGTCAAAATAGGGTTAAAGTTAAAGGTCGCATTAGTGAGGGAAGTGGAGTCCATTCCTTCATTGAATTCGACTTCTAAGTAATTTGGAACCAGTGCTAAAACACTTGTAATATAGGGTGCTATAGCATCCGGTGTGATGTCGATAATGGAGTTTTCAATCCCTGGGCTTCCTCCACTAGAGGAAATAGAGGCGCTCCAATTTGAAACATCAGAGCAGGGGTCGTTTAGATTGATTCTCTCCAGTGAATACCCTCCTGATTCTTTGATTTCATCCTGGTACCAATCGTCTGTATAGGAAACAAGATCGATTTGAACTCCATCGGGGTTGATTAATTTAACGTCATCACCAGAGTTGTTTAAGCTTGGAAAGCTAACTACCGATGCTATATTGGATACGTTAAAGGAATCAATACTTGATGTGTAGGCGAGAATTAAGTAATGATCAGGTAAAATCCAGCCTTCTGTCACCGTACCATTCGATGAGGCGTCTCCCAATTTCCAGTCAGAAAGGTTAAATATTTTGTCGCTCGTATTATAGATTTCAATGTACTCTGCTTCGGGCAGTCCAATGACTGGTGTCGGGTCAGCAAAAATCTCTGTTATAATGAGGTCTCCTTTAACAGCATCTTCGCCAACTAGGTATTCAAATTCTAGAGATTCTAGCCCGGACACATTGCCTGACAGATCTATGATTCCAGTGGAGCTGATGCTATAAGTAAATCCATTTTGAAGTGGTGAATTTAATATTAGATGAACAAGCGCTGAATTTAGGTTGTCTAAGCTTGCCTCAGAGATGTCTATGTTGGGTTGTATTTCATAATTAGAAACTATGGAACTACTCGCAGCGTCAAGGGGTTCATTGAATAAAAGGTCAATTGCAATTTCGCTTACAATGGTGACTTGTTGAAATAAAGGAGGTTCTGTATCGAAAACCAAGTCTCCAACATAAATGTTATCGTGATAGAATTTTGTTGCATTACTTGATGTGTATAGGTTCAGGAAACCAAAGTGGCTTCCTGGTAAAATACTTGGATCCGTATTACTAGATTCAAAACTAAAATCACTACCACCAGAAAAGTCTGAATATAAGGTCCATAACCCTGCGCTAAGTGTTACTTTAAGGCTAACCTCAAAGCTGCTTGCGATTTGCCCCTCAACCCCAGAGCAAATCAGGCTTGATATCCCTGCTTCCATCTTGAACAAGCGTATAGCATCATTAGAGCCGGCTTCTCCCAACTGAAGATAATATCCGTTTTCAACGAGGTTTAGTTCAGCATTGTCCGCTGATAGATAAATACGACCGTTGTTTGATGAAGATGGGGAAAAGCTCTGCTTTGTCCAGACCTGCCACTCCTTTTCTTGAATAGAGTTCAGATTGTGGGGCGTGCTCAGGTATGAAGCAGAGGCAATTGTATTGTTCAGTTGTAAATTCTGAGCTGCGTTAATTATATAGTCCACACCGGAACCTGTCCAGCTTGGGTTGTTACTGAAGTCACCATCTGAAAAATCATCGCTTATTTGGCAAAAAGCTGAATTACAGGAAAGTAATAGGGCAAATACTAATTTTAAAGGCATATCAAGATTCTAATCAAATAT
>CAJJCU010000091.1 GCA_905182775.1 uncultured Flavobacteriales bacterium | reverse complement strand
AATCTATGACGGGGTATTTTAATACAGTAGTGAGAACATGTGACGATATTTTACCTGAGCTTTTGGGTTTTATGAGTGATTTCCCTCAAGAAAAATCAAAAAAGAAAAAGGCAGTGACCAACTTTTTAACACTACTCAAAGAAAAAGGATGTACTGAAAGTGACGAATATGCAATGCTCATTGATACCATTATTTCTATTGACAATTCTGTAGATGCTGTTTTGGCAAAAGCAGACTTGTTAATGGTGAAAAAGAAATACTCAGAATCTATGGGTGTTTATCGAACGGCTCTTGAAATGGCTGAAAACGATACCTTAAAAGGAGCGATACTTTTAAACATTTTGGAGATACAGTATTCCAATTTGAAAAGCTATAAGTCTGCCTATAATACGGCGATGACGATGAGTGGAGAAAACAGATCTAAGGCTTTATTGGTCGCTGCGAATTGTGTTGCAAAACTTGCGAATACCTGTGGGTCAAGTACTTTTGATAGAAAGTGTAATTATTATTATGCTGCTCAATTGGCTACTAAGGCGGGTGAATCTAATGTTGCTGCTAAATTTAAAGCGAATTGTCCAACATCGGATGAGATTTTCAGTAACAATAGTCCCTCTCAAGTGACACTGTCATGCTGGGGAGTGACCGTTGATATTAAGTAACAATTCTCAATGCCTCAAGTTTTAATTCCCATTGGTATCCTTTTAATGGGAATGTTGTTTTCTTGCGAGAATAATTCAGATGAGGTGCAGCGAATCACTCATTTTGAGAATGCTCCAGATGAATACACGGAGAACTTGGATATGTTTCATAATGACTCTGGATATACGAAAGTAAATTTGTACGCAAGTGTCTCAGAAACATTTCACGAACCGAAACATATTACCAAGTTTAAAAAGTTTTTAAGAGTTGATTTTTATAACAATTTAGGGGATAAGGTATCCACGCTGACAGCCCTTCGAGGCATCCTTGATCATGATGAGGACATCGTAGAGGTATCGGATTCTGTTCGGTTAATCAATTATGAGAAAGAACAGACTTTAGAAACTGAATATTTGATTTGGAACAAAAAAGACAGCACGATTCGAACAGATCGAAATGTATTGATTAGCTCGCCCAAGGAGGTCCTTATAGGAAAGGGTTTGGTTACAAAACAAGATTTCAGCTTCTTTGAAATCATCGAGCCAACAGGAAATATGAACGTAAATAAAGAGAAATGAATACGTATAATAAATTAATGAAAATGTTTTGGCTCTTTTTTGCCATCGCCTTATTTCTATTTATAACTGTCAGGTGTTTTACAGATGGTTATCAAAAATGGGTTTTTTATTATCCATTTGTTTTACTGGCCTTAGGGATGTACTTTTTTAAAAAGTGGATGATGAACCGTATGGAAAAACATATTGAATTCATGAAAAGTAAAGAAGCAGCAGACCGAAATAACGAATAATAGATATCTAATTGTTTCAAAATATATCCATACAAAGATCCTTTTTAGTATTACTCCTTATCCTTTTTTCATTTGGGTTTAACGGAGTAAAAGCACAGTATTTCATCGATGGGTCTGTTTACGACGAGCATAAAGCACCCATTCCATTTGCAAGGATTTTTGTAAAAAATTCCCCATCACAGAGGACCGTTGCAGATATAAATGGACGCTATCAAATAAGTTTGCCTAGAGGTGAGTATTTTTTAGTCTTTAGTTCTATGGGCTTTGATACACGAGAAAGCTACTTGTCTATTAATGACAAAAGTCTGGTCAAGGACATTCAACTCTTCCCAAGTAAAATTCAGGACTTAGATGCTGTGAATGTGTCAACTAAGAGATCAAATCCTGGTCGAGACATCATGAAGCAGGTCGTCGCCCGAAGGGATGCTATAAATCCCTGGAACTACCCACATAAAGTAAATGTTTATATAAAAGCGAAAGAAAAAATCCTTTCGAAAGACGATCGATTAGATGACCCAGAGGATTCTATGATGGATGAGGATACTGGACAAGACACAATGAACCTATTGGAGGTCCAAATTCAAAGGAATTATGCCCCCAGAAACAAAGTAAAAGAGATTAGAAATGCTTATTCACTGAGGGGAAAGGATCGGAACTTGTATTATAAAACGACTGTTAAATCCAATTTTAATTTCTTTGAGAATTTGTTGCGTTTGGATGATCTCCATCAAAACCCAATAAGCTCACCGGTATCTATTCCGGGTATATTGTCCTATAAATACAGGTTGGTTGATCAGTATGAGGAAGATGGCTATCAAATCTCTAAAATCCGAATTCAACCAAGAGCATCTGCAACCAGTACTTTAGAGGGGTTTATTTGGGTGGTTGATTCTTTATGGTTGGTTCAGAAATTGGAATTAACGATGAAAAAGGGAAACCTTCTCTTTTATGATTATTTCACGATACAACAAACCTACGAACACCCTGGTGATTCTATGTGTTTGCTTTCAAAGCAGGTTTTAGATTATGGCGTAAAAAATAAAAGTGAATCTTCTAAATGTCGAACGACAGCCATTTTTTCTGATTATAATTTTGAGCCCGAATTCTCCAAGAAGTTCTTTGATAGAGAATTGGCGGTTACTGAAAAGGAAGCTTACGAGAAAGACTCCTCTTTTTGGGTTGGACAAAGGGGAGATAAGTTAACACAGGAAGAGATTGATTTTATCATAAAAAAAGATAGTATACGAGATTATAAAAACAGAAAGGAATACAGAGATAGTGTAGACAAGGCTTTTAATAAAGTGACGTTTCTAAAGGTCCTCTGGTTTGGTGTCGATCATAGAAACAGAGCGAAAAGACATCAGTGGACTATAGGCTCCTTGGCAACTTTCATTCGTCCAGTCTATATTGCCGGCCCTAGGATCTCTCCGAATCTAGACTTTTTTAAAAAGTGGAAAGATGAGCGCACCCTAGATTCCTATACCCAAATTTCTATGGGCTTATTGAATAATGATATAAAAGGAGATACATGGTGGAAATATAAATTTGATCCATTTAGGCAGGGGAGGTTTAGGGTTTCTTTAAATCATGATTTTGATGTGATAAGGGGGTATGATGCGATTTCACAAATCTATAAAAGAGAAAATTTCATAGAAGCAACCCAGCTAAACTCATCTATTGAGTATGAACTCTTTAATGGTTTTTATATGAGCTTAGGTGGCGAGTTTTGTGAGCGTCGTAGTCTCGAGGGGTATAAATTCGTTGAATTTGTTGATGAGGTATTGCCAAACAATCAGCCTGCAGACTTTGAAACCTATCAGGCATTAATTGGAGACGTAGATATTTGGTTTGTCCCTATGCAAAAATACATGAGAGAACCCTATCGCAAGGTGATTCTTGGTTCTGCTTGGCCCACGTTTAATATTAATTATGAATTTGGTGTCCCTGATCTTTTCGGAAGTGATATCAACCACCATTACCTTCAGGCTAGTATTGAACAAACGTTTAAGATTGGTACTATAGGAACCTCAAAGTACCGTATAGCTGGAGGTAAGTTTTTAGGTGCAAAAGTATTGCGCGACCCGGATTATAAATTCCAGAGAAGAAGTGATCCTTTATGGTTCTCCAATCCCCTTTATTCCTTCCAGGGTCTCGATACGCTTTTGAGGACAAGTGACTTGTCATTGGAGGCACACTTTGTTCATCATGACAATGGTGCGATCATTAATAAAATACCATTTATGAAAAAAACTAGAATTGGTCTTGTTCTTGGAGCGGGTGCGCTTTATGTTCGAGAACATGATTGGCAACACTATGAAGTTTTGGCTGGTTTAGAGCGTAATTTTAAGCTTTCGAGAAGAAGATTGCGAATTGGAATCTACGGTGTGCTTTCAAAGGGTAATAAATCTGACCTCCGCGGAGATTGGAAAATTTCTTTTGCAATCCTTGATGACCGAAATATGAAATGGGATTTTTAGCTTTTTTGAGTTTCTGAGCCTTTAGCGAAATAGTTTCTGTTCCTCGTTAGAATTAAACCGACTCCTGTTGTTATACAGGCATCAGCGAAATTCCATATTGCTGGAAATATTTGTTTACCTCCAAAGTAAGGAACGGCATCTGGCCAAAGCACATTAAATTGAAACATATCTACAACATTCCCCAATAAGAACCCATGATGTCTGACTTCTACGGCTCTTGAAAAATCTTGGCCACGGATTTGCTGAACACAGGTTTCAAAGTTGCCAGTCCCTTCCATGAAGTTGTAATAATTGCATGGGTCAAATGAAAATAGGAAATCGTAAAACATGGAATCCATAAGATTGCCTAATGCTCCAACAAAGATTAAGGAAACGGCAAAAAGGTATTCCATTTTTGCTCCTTTTTTACATTCTTTCCAAAGGTAGATACCAATTCCTGTAATTGCGATAATGCGAAAAGTGCTAAGCCCGAGTTTGGCCCATATTGAGCTACCAAAGGTAGTTCCAAAAGCCATTCCAGGGTTTTCGATGTAGTTTAAAACAAACCAATTTCCTATAAGTGGTTGGCTTTGTCCTTCGACAAAATTTGTTTTGATTCCGAATTTAATCAGCTGGTCAATAATTAGGAAACCAATAATAAGACCAATAAGACCAGCAACTTGCCTTTTCACTTATTTGTTTTGGGCATTTTTAGCATCAATACTCATGGTTGCATGAGGAACAAGACGCAAACGCTCTTTGCGAATCAATGTGCCATTAACTCTACATATACCGTATGTTTTGTTTTCAATTCGAACTAACGCTGCTTGCAAGTTATTGATGAATTTCTCTTGCCTAGCGGCGAGTTGAGCAAGCTCTTCTCGTGATAATGTTTCAGAACCATCTTCCATCATATTGAAAGTTCTTCCGGTGTCATTCGTGCCATGGTCGTCATTGTGAGACAATGACCCAATCAATAGGCTATAATCCTCTTTGGCCTCTTTGAGTTTTCCTAAGATCAGTTCTTTGAATTCTCCTAGTTCTTGGTCTGAATATTTATTTTTTTGCTTTGCCATAAAATATGGTTTGAAATGTAAAGAAATTAGTCGCCCAAAGATATCATTTTTAGCGTTGTAGCGATGGGAAAACAGAATTAAATGAATTATTTATTAAGGTTTATTTAAGTTTAATCCCGATAATTCCCTACTTTTCCCGTGCATTTAAAACAGGCTCGGTGTTAAAGTTATTTTCAGGAAACAGAACGATTGTCTTATTACTCCTTCCGGTTTTTCTTTTATTGTTTCACTTTCTCAATTACTACAATCAATTTTATACCAGCTCATATATAGATATTGGCCTTTGGACCGTCTTTCTTGGGGTAGGTAAAATGAGTACATTTTGGAGTGCTGGATTCTTGGTTTTATTGAATGCTGTGATTCTTAATGTCGTATTCAATCGGTCTAATTTTTTTGATAGAATAACCTATCTTATAGCGCCTTGTTATGTTGTTTTAATGAGCTTTTTTGAATCTGCGTACGTCTTAAATGGAGTTCTTATTTCTCACACTTTATTTGCCTTAATACTTCAACAGCTTTTTGATTTGGGGCAAAATGATAATAGAAAATCTAGTGTTTTCAACGTGTTATGTCTTGCAGGAGTGATGGCTACATTTGTACCTGTTTTTTTACTAGCGATTCCTTTATTTTTTGTGGTGATAAGATTGATAAGGCCGCTTGAGATTAGAGATATTTTTATTGGAGTCATTGCTGCTTCACTGCCTTTTTTATATTATTTCTCGGCTGTGTATGTATTCGATGGCCACCCTTCTTTTTCTTTATTTGATTTTAATATGACTTCTGGTCTTAAGGGTGATTCATTTGTTTTGTTGGGTATTTTGAGTATTTCTAGCATTATGGGGTTCTCCTCGTTTTTGAGCCAATGGCAGAAAAGTTCTATTCGGACGAAAAGACAGTTTCAAATGCTGCTTTTTCTTTTTCTTTGTTTCTTTGTCATTTCAGTCTTTTATGTATTAAGTTTTCAACACATTGAGTTTTTTAGCCTCTTATTGTTACCAATATGCTTACTTATTCCCTTTGCGTTTCGCAGTCAATCTATAGGTATGACAACGAGTAGTGCTTTTTATCTGCTGCTTGTTTTTTCTGTTATGAAGTTTTTCATCTTCTAATAGATTCAAAATCTATAATTGATTAATTTTGCAATCTAAAGACAATTGAGATGAAATTTGGTGTAGTTACTTTTCCTGGTTCAAATTGCGATCAGGATATGATTTATATTCTTGAAACAGTTTTAAAACAAGAAGTTGTTTCTCTTTGGCACAAAGAAAGAGATTTGAAGGGGGTAGACATGGTCGTCTTGCCCGGTGGATTCTCTTTTGGAGATTATTTACGTTCAGGTGCGATTGCAAAATTCTCTCCGATTATGAACGAGGTAATTGCACATGCGCAAAAAGGAGGCTATGTATTGGGGATCTGTAATGGTTTTCAAATGTTAACAGAAACAGGCCTATTGGATGGTGCTTTATTGCATAACAACAACCAGAAGTTCATCTGTAAAAATGTGCATTTGAAACCAATTTCAACCAGTGCCGCTATTACAAAAGGACTAGACCAATCATTGGCTTATTCTGTGCCTATTGCACATGGAGAGGGACGCTATTATGCTCCTGATGACACCATCAGTCACTTAGAACAAAATGACCAAATCTTATTCAAGTATTGTGACGCTAATGGCATAGATACAATGGAAAATAACCCTAATGGGTCTTTATTAAATATTGCTGGTGTAACAAATGCATCGAAAAATGTATTCGGAATGATGCCACATCCTGAACGGTCCTCTGATCCGATTTTAAATAATAGTGATGGTGCTATGTTATTTGAATCTCTTTTAAAATACTGCTAATGAAAATTTTACTTTTAGGTTCAGGTGGACGTGAACATGCACTTGCATGGAAGATGGCCCAAAGCTCAATTCTTGATGAATTGTATATCGCGCCAGGAAATTCAGGAACACGCAAGCATGGAAAAAATGTTGCTATTGACCCAAATGACTTTGAAAAAGTAAAGGAGTTTGTCGTTGGTAATGCGATTGACCTTGTTGTTGTGGGGCCAGAAGAACCATTAGTAAATGGGATTTCTGATTTTTTCCATAATGATTCTTTTTTGTCCAAAATTCCTATTATTGGACCAGATGCTGAGGGTGCACAATTAGAGGGAAGTAAGGATTTCGCGAAGGCATTTATGAAAAGACATAATATTCCTACAGCTAAATATGGAACGTTTACCAAGGAAACTCTTGAAAAAGGGATTGCTTATTTAAGAGCTATGAATGCTCCTTATGTTTTGAAAGCGGATGGACTCGCTGCTGGAAAAGGAGTTCTTATCCTTAACGACCTAAAAGAAGCAGAGCGGGAATTAACCAGTATGCTAAAAGATTCAAAGTTCGGAGAAGCAAGCACGAAAGTGGTCATTGAGCAATTTTTAGATGGAAGAGAGGTTTCTGTTTTTGTAATCACCGATGGTCAATCTTTTAAACTTCTTCCTGAAGCTAAAGACTACAAACGGATTGGTGAAGGCGATACGGGGCTTAACACAGGTGGAATGGGAGCTGTTAGCCCAGTTCCTTTTGCAGATGCTGCATTTATGGATAAGGTTCATAATCAGGTTATCGTACCTACAACCAAAGGCCTTAAGTCAGAAGGGATTATCTATAAAGGTTTTATTTTCTTTGGACTTATAAACGTAAAAGGTGATCCCTATGTTATTGAATATAACTGTCGTTTGGGGGACCCAGAAACTGAGGTCGTTTTACCGAGACTCAAATCAGATATTTTAGATCTTTTTGAAGGGATTGCTACCAATACACTTTCAGAGCGAGATATTCAGTTCTACGATAAAAGTGCAGCTACAGTAATGCTCGTTTCAGGTGGATATCCTCTTGCTTACAAGAAATCAAAGCAAATATATGGTCTAAATAGTGTGGTAGACAGTCTATGTTTCCATGCGGGGACATCCTCTGACGGTCCTTCATCTGTTACTTCTGGAGGTCGTGTTTTAGCGGTAACATCTTATGGTAAAAACATTGAGGTCGCGATTAAGAAATCTTATGAGTCTATTGAGAAAATAAGCTTTGATGGGATGAATTACCGCAAGGACATTGGCTTTGATTTAATCAAATAATCCTTACATTGTTGTACACTATGTTCAACGCAGTTTGTTTCCTTTTCATTGCCTTGATTTTTTCGGCTTTTTTTTCTGCAATGGAGATTGCTTTTTTAGCGTCTAATCGTTTAAAAATAGAGGTAGATAAAAGCAAAGGAACAATTATCAGTAAGCTTCAAGCCATTTTTTATCGAAATGAATCTAAGATCATTGCTTTTATTTTACTTGGAAACAATATTTCTTTAGTTGTTTACGGTATATCCGCTGCTAAATTATTAGGGCCTATTTTAACCAATTGGGGTATAGAGTCTAATGCTGGATTGTTGCTATTACAAACACTGCTTTCGACATTGTTAGTCCTTGTGGCTGCTGAATTTATACCCAAGAGCCTTGTGCAGTATAATCCTAATAGGTTCCTCAAGATAGGCTCATTTCCATTGTTTGTTTTATACATTGTTTTATATATTCCTACCCACGTGATTTTGGCCATTAGCTGGGTGATCTTAAAAACTTTTGGATACGATCAAAAGGTCAATCAAAAAGTGTTCTCTAAAGTGGATTTAGAACATTTCGTAGACGATCTCTCAGAGCGAATGGATGGAGAAGAGGTTTCTTCTGAGGATATGAATCTTCTGAAGAATGCACTTGATTTTTCGAATGTAAAAGCGAGGGACTGTATGATTCCTAGAACAGATATTATTGCTGTTGATATTGATGACTCTTTAGAAACTGTGATGCAACTCTTTATCGCCAAAGGGCTTTCGAAAGTCATTATTTATCGTGATTCCATTGATAATATTATTGGTTATGTTCATTCGTATGATCTTTTCAAGTCACCCAACTCCATAAAACAGATTTTGTTACCCATTCATTTCGTGCCATCGGTTACTACTGGAGAGGAGCTTTTGTCTAAGTTTACAGAGCAGTCGGGTAACATTGCTATTGTTTCAGATGAATATGGAGGGACTGCAGGCTTGGTTACTCTTGAGGATGTTATAGAGGAGATTTTTGGTGAAATTGAAGATGAGCATGATCGAGATGATTCAATTGAAGAACGCATTTCAGACACCCATTTTCGTTTTTCTGCACGGGTTGAGATTGATTATATCAATGAAGTTTATCGACTCAATATTCCAGAATCCGATGCCTATGAAACTCTTGGGGGTTTCATTCTAAATGAAATGGCCAACATTCCAGAAAAAAATGCTAGACTAGATATTGATGGTTTTCGATTTATTGTTGAGGAGGTCACAGATCGTAGAATAGAAACGATCATTGTTTTGTTGCGAAAATGATGCGCTTATTGATCTTCGTTATGTTTTATTCTTCTGCGGTTGTTTATGGTCAAAATAGAATAAGTATACCCTCTCAACTTGCTGAGATTTCGGGACTTCAAAAGCTTAATAAAAACTTATTTGTAGCGCATAACGATAGTGGAGACGGCCCTTATCTATATTTTTTAGATGCATCGGGTGCTCTATTGAAGCGCACCTTTGTTCGTGGAGCATCAAATATAGATTGGGAAGACCTTGCTTATGATGGTCATGAAAACCTGTATGTTGGAGATTTTGGAGACAACGGAAATAAGCGCAGTGATTTATGTGTTTATCGCATCCCTATTCTTGGATCAGAATTAAAAGATTCCATTGTTGCAGAACGTTTGAATTATATTTATCCTGATCGAAATTCATTGAATCCAATGGCTTCGGAATTAAATTTTGACGTCGAATCCATGGTTTATATCGAAGGAAGCCTTTATCTTTTTTCAAAGAACAGAACCAAACCTTTTGACGGAATGTCTAAAGTGTATAAGGGTGATTTTATTGATGGTGGTATTGAGCTAACGTGTATCCAAAAGATAAAATTAGCGGGCCATAGCTGGCTTCGAAGTGCTGTTACTGGTGCGGATTACTTTGAGGGAAGATTGTTTTTACTGACCTATAAAAAAGTACTCGAATATGTTTGGAATGAAGATGAGGTAGTTTTTGTTAAAAAGAGGTCTTTTTTTAGATTAAAACAACGTGAATCTATTTGTTATGACCGCCAAGGTTTTATTTGGATAGGATCTGAACAAAGTATTCTTGGCAAGCAACATTTAAAAAGAATAAAATGGAAACTGAATTGAAGCTAAGTGAATATGAAGCAGTCATCTTTGATATGGACGGCGTACTTATCGACTCTGAACCTTTGTGGAAGGTTGCGATGGAGAAAGTCTTTTCTGATTTGGGTTGTAAGTTAGCGAAAAGTGATTTCCAAAAAACAGTAGGTTTAAGAATTGATGAGGTTATTAGTTATTGGAATAAGGATCAAAATTTGGGGGTAAAGGATGAAAATATTGTAGAAGATGATATTATTAATCGTATGATTGAATTGGTAAGTGACCACCCAACTCCCCTGAATGGAGTTAACGAAACTTTGGCTTTTTTAAAGAGTAAGCACCTTAAAATCGGTCTTGCGACTTCTTCTCCCAATCGATTGCTTCAAGCCGTGCTCAGTGGTTTGAAAATTGAGCAATATTTTGATGTCGCTCATTCTGCAGAATTTGAGTCTTTTGGAAAGCCACATCCGGCAGTTTATATAGAGACAGCGATCCAGCTCGGTATTCACCCTAATAAGTGTCTTGTTATTGAAGATTCATTAAACGGTGTCATCTCTGGATTGGCTGCAAAAATGAAGGTGGTTTGCATACCAGAAAAGACGCATCTAAAGGAACCTCGTTTAAGTGTTGCAGATTACATGTTTGAGGATATGGCTTTGATGCTTCATGCAATTCAGAAGAGCTGTTGATTTTTCCTTTTTTGTTTATAGGTTTGGTGTCAATTGCTTTTGTAAATTTGTTATAAATAGAGCAGTTGGAAGATTCATTTGTCTATCAGGAAGAGGCCGAAAATAATTTCGAGAAGGAATTTGACAAGGTATTGCGCCCGCAGAAATTAATTGATTTTGCCGGTCAACCTAGTATTGTTGAAAATCTTGAGGTTTTCGTGCAGGCCGCTACACTGCGAAACGAGCCCTTAGATCACGTTTTACTTCATGGCCCTCCTGGATTAGGAAAAACAACATTAGCTAACATTATAGCCAATGAAATGGCCGTTGGTTTTAAAGTCACGAGTGGTCCAGTTCTAGATAAGCCAGGGGATTTAGCTGGGCTATTAACCAATTTGGCTAAGGGTGATGTTTTATTTATTGATGAGATACACCGTCTGAGCCCTGTCGTTGAAGAGTATTTGTATTCTGCAATGGAGGATTATGTCATCGATATCATGATTGATACGGGCCCCAATGCAAGAACGGTTCAAATCACCTTAAATCCTTTTACATTAATTGGTGCCACAACACGTTCAGGTCTTTTAACGAGTCCCTTAAGAGCTAGATTTGGTATTAATTCTCGTTTGGAATATTACGATTCAGAAACTTTGACATCAATAATACAACGCTCAGCAGGTCTATTAGAAATCGAAATTGATTTTGATGCGGCCATAAAAATAGCAAGTAGGAGTAGGGGGACACCCAGGATTGCCAATGCACTTTTACGCAGGGTAAGAGACTTTGCCCAAATCAAAGGAAATGGTAAAATTGACGAGCCTATTACTGAAATTGCTTTAAAAGCCTTAAATGTCGATGCCAATGGTCTCGATGAAATGGATATTAGAATTTTAAAAGCCATTGTTGAGAAATTTGGTGGCGGCCCTGTGGGTCTTACTACGATCGCAACTGCTATAGGTGAAAACGCTGGAACTATAGAAGAGGTCTATGAGCCTTTTTTAATTCAGGAAGGCTTTTTGATGCGAACACCTAGAGGACGTAAAGCAACTGAGAAATCATACAAGCACTTGGGGATCGATATGGGTTTTAGCCAAGGAGGTTTGTTCTAAATGGATGCCACAAAGTATAAAAATGAAATTTTAGCTAAGGCTCAGGAATTAGGATTCTTTTACTGTGGATTTTCAAAGGCAGGTTTTCTTGAAGATGAGGCCCCTAGACTTGAAAACTGGTTAAAGAATGAGCATCAAGGTAAGATGTCTTACATGGAAAATCATTTTGATAAAAGACTGGATCCTACCAAACTTGTTCCGGGAGCTAAATCTGTCATTTCATTG
>CAJJCU010000090.1 GCA_905182775.1 uncultured Flavobacteriales bacterium | reverse complement strand
ATGACTTCTCTGAAGACATCGCATAGGAAAAAGTATCAAAGACCTTTCCTACTTCTTTTATTTTTTTAGTGTACCTTAACTTTATCTTAACACACTTAATCATTTTATTATCAACTACTTGATTAGTTATAATACACTTAGAAAAATCCTTTCCATTACTTTTTAAACTGAAGAACATACCCCCACAAGAGATTCCAATATGAGGAGGTGTCTTGTCTACATGAAAAACCCACAACAAGACATCATTCTCTTCAGAAACTGATGACAATCTGTTTGAGCTTTCAAAGCGATATTCAAATACTGATTGTGCCTTCATAAATTAAATTAGCTGGACCAATTAAATGGACACTTGAGAATACACCATGAGAATTTCGTTCAAAAGAAATTTGCAATTCGCCTCCTTTCGTTTTTAATAAAATCGTTTGACTGCCGGCCTCACGTTGCTGGGCATGGATCAATGCACAGGCAGTGGCTCCAGTACCACAAGATAAAGTTTCATGCTCTACACCTCGTTCGTAGGTGGCCATGGAGAGAATATCTGGTCCATGTATATAGATCAAGTTCACGTTAACACCATTTTCTGCATACGCAGAGGAATTACGTATTTTACGACCAATAGAGAGCACATTAGAAGTATTCAATTCACTCAGCTCATTTACATAAACGGCAAAGTGAGGAGAACCCGTATCCATAAAGAAGGCCTTCTTATATGGGCCAATATCTTGATTACCAGAGAATATTACCTCTGGCATTTTACTGCAAGACATTTGTAATTTAACGTCATCCCCACAAAGCAATGCTTCATGTCCCCCATCTATCGCCTGAAAAGAAACAGAAGAGCTGTCCAGAAAACCAAGGTCTCCAGCAAATTTAACCGCACATCGAGCTCCATTACCACAAAAGCTTTTAGAGCCATCAGGATTGTAAAAATCCATATAAAAGTCATGGTTTTCTCTTTGCTGCAGAACGATGAAGCCATCGGAACCAATACCAAACTTCCTGTCGCAAATAAATCGAATCTGACTGAGGGTGAAATCAGGATATACCCCTTCAATATTATTGACAAGAACAAAATCATTACCCGTACCTTGATACTTGGAAAAATGAACCTTCATACGTAACAAATGTAATAAATATGGTTTGTATTTCAGATTAAAAGTGCTTAACAATCTTTAACATGGCCCATGTACCAAAAACATACTTTTAGGTGTTAAACTTGTATCAATATTAATATTCAATTTCAAATGAAAAATTTCTCTAGTTTAAAAACAATTATTTTAGGTTTCACAGGAGCCCTTATGGCTATTATCATTTTTGTAGGATACGAATCATCAGAGAATACATCCCAAGAGGTATTGTTATCAGACTCCGTAATTAACGGCAACCAAAATGTTCCTATTTACAGAACGAGTTTTACGGGCTTAACCTCAACAGATTTTAAAGAAGCCTCTAAAAAAACGATCAACTCTGTTGTTCACGTTACCACTAAGGTTGTCCAAACAACCTTCCAGAGAGATATCTTCCAAGAATTCTTTTATGGTCCTGGAGCAGGAGGAAAAGAATACAAGCAATTTGGAGCTGGAGCTGGCTCAGGAGTAATCATCTCATCCGAAGGATATATCGTAACAAACAATCATGTTATAGAAGATGCTAGTGAAATAGAAGTCATCCTAAATGATAACTCTAAATACACCGCAAAGGTGATCGGAACAGATCCTGCAACAGATATTGCGGTTATAAAAATTGAAGCTTCTGATTTATCAGCTATAGCACTCGGGAATAGTGATGAACTAGCCATTGGAGAATGGGTACTGGCAGTAGGGAATCCTTTTAACCTGACCTCTACTGTTACTGCGGGAATCGTATCCGCCAAAGCACGAAATATTAATTTATTAAATGACCCGAATAAAAATGTAGTCCCCATTGAATCTTTTATACAAACGGATGCTGCAGTCAACCCAGGAAATAGTGGTGGTGCATTGGTAAACACAAATGGAGAACTCGTAGGAATAAATACCGCTATTGCTTCTCAAACAGGAAGTTATACTGGATATTCTTTTGCTGTACCTGTCAACCTTGTTCAAAAAGTAATGAGAGACCTCATCGACTACGGAATTGTTCAGCGTGGCTATTTAGGCGTTCAAATTGCCGATATAAACCAAGATCTGAAAACGGAAAAAAATATGCCAAACCTAAAAGGCGTATACGTTTCAAAGGTTATAGACGATGGAGGCGCTGAGAAGGCGGGTATAAGAGAAGGAGATGTAATCCTAAAAATCGGGGCCAAAGAACTCAACTCCGTAGCCGCATTGCAGGAAGAAATCGGAAAGATGAGACCTGGGGACAAAGTTGCCGTGACACTTAGAAATAACAAAGGAGAAACTGTGACTAAGGAAATCGTTTTGAGAAATAAAGAAGGACATACGAAACTTGTTTCCAAAGCGGAAATCAAAAAAAATGTGGCTTTAGGTGCATCATTTGAGAATCTAAGTTCCAGTGAAAAGAAATCTCTTAAAATTGATTATGGTGTCAAAATCAAAACTTTAACACCCGGCAAACTAAAGTCACTTGGATTAACAGAAGGCATAATCATCACAAAAATAAATAATGAACCTGTACGTGATATTGAACAACTGACCAAAAAATTAAATGACTCAAACCGAGGAATTCTTCTTGAAGTAATGTCTCAAAGTGGAAAAAGAGACTACGTAGGATTTGGTTTATAAGCCCTATGTTTTAAGGCACGGTTTTTGACAAAATAATTGACATGAGAATCTCTGTATTTTCATTAAAAAAAAGGCTTGGAATATTTTTCATTCTCCTTTTTTTGGTTTTACTTTGTTGTCTGCAATTGAATAAACACTTACTTTTAACTCCCCCCTTTAGCTCATGAGACAGCTCAAAATAACTAAATCCATAACGAACCGCGAAAGCCAATCTTTAGACAAGTATTTACAAGATATAGGACGTGAAGATTTAATTACCGCTGAACAAGAAGTTGAGTTGGCAAAAAAAATTAAAGCAGGTGATCAGTTGGCATTAGAGAAGCTAACGAGAGCCAATCTTCGATTTGTTGTATCAGTTGCAAAGCAATACCAAAACCAAGGATTAACGCTTCCCGATTTAATTAACGAAGGAAACCTTGGCTTGATAAAAGCAGCACAGAAATTTGATGAAACAAGAGGATTCAAATTTATTTCATATGCTGTTTGGTGGATTCGTCAATCGATTCTTCAAGCACTTGCTGAACAAGCTAGAATTGTTCGTTTGCCTTTGAACCAAGTAGGATCACTTAATAAAATCAATAAGGCATTTTCAAAACTTGAACAAGAGTATGAAAGACCTCCATCTGCAGAAGAACTAGCAGAAGCTTTAGAGGTTCCGGAAGATAAAATTAAAGAAAGCCTAAACGTTTCTGGACGACATGTATCTATGGATGCACCATTAACAAGCAATGAAGATGGTGGTACCTTAATGGATGTCATGGCTAATCATGATGCCCCTAAAACGGATCAAGCTTTAATGGCTGAATCTCTTCAAAAAGAAATTGAAAGATCCTTAAGTACTTTAACAGATAAAGAACGTGAAATTATTCGTTTGTTTTTTGGAATTGGAATGAACCATGGATTAACCTTGGAAGAAATTGGATCCAAATTTAACTTAACACGTGAACGTGTTCGTCAAATTAAAGAAAAAGCAATTAGACGTTTGCGCCACACCTCTAGAAACAAGCTCCTAAAATCCTACCTAGGATAAAGATTTTAAGCTGCCTCACAAGGGCGGCTTTTTTTATTAGCAATCAACAAACAATACAAAAAAAATGGAATTCGAATTGGGTTATGAAAAAGGCTTACATCTACACATAGAGAAAGAACGAGCCGCTGTAAAACTGCAAAATAAGGTTGGAGAACTTCTTTATGAAAAAGGAATTGAATTGGTCCTTTTTAGACATCATTTAACGGATATCACAATTTCTGAAATCATAAATCTTCATGACTACTCTAGAAAAGTTAGTAGCAAACCAATTGATGTTTTTACAACAGCTGAGCTTGCTTCACAGATTCTTGAATTAGATATTATCCCATCGAAACTAGATATAGGTAAGCTTGCAGATGAATGGGTCTCAGAAAAAACATCCTTTGCAAATCAGAAAGATTTTCTTCTGAAAAAGCTTTCAATTTTAGAGGAGAACCAAGAACAACCTGTAGAACCAAGAGATGTAGTTCTCTACGGATTTGGTAGGATCGGTCGACTTGCTGCAAGAGAGCTAATTAAACAAGCCGGTAAGGGACAGCAATTGAGATTGAGAGCGATTGTGACGCGTAGTTCAAGTGACGCAGATATTATAAAAAGAGCCTCTTTATTAAGAAATGATTCTGTACATGGTGCTTTTAAAGGATCTGTAAAAGAAGATTTAGATAAAAAAGCGCTCATTATTAATGGGCAACTCGTTCATATGATCAGCGCAAATGCACCTGAAGAAATTGACTACACCACATTTGGCATTGATAAAGCCCTAATAATTGATAATACAGGTGTTTACACAAATAGAGAAGCACTTTCTCGTCATCTTAAATCAAAAGGTGCACAGAAAGTCTTATTGACTGCTCCGGGGAAAGAAATTCCTAATATCGTTTATGGAATCAACCAGGGAGAACTGAATTTAGAAAATGAAGATATTTATTCTGCAGCATCGTGCACGACAAATGCAATTTCGCCTATTCTAAAAGTAATTAATGATAAATTCGGAATTCAAAAAGGACATATAGAAACAGTTCATGCCTATACCAATGACCAAAACTTATTGGACAACATGCACAAAAAACCAAGAAGGGGACGTTCTGCCGCAATAAACATGGTCATCACCTCAACCGGAGCTGGAAATGCCGTAACCAAAGTAATCCCTCAATTAAAAGACAAATTGACGGCTAACGCTGTTCGTGTTCCGACACCGAATGGTTCTTTAGCTATTTTAAGTTTGGACATAAATACTACAAGCACGGTTGAAGAAATCAATCAGGTAATTCACAATGAAGCCCTTAATGGAGATCTAGTAAATCAAATCTATTACTCCTTAGATAGTGAACTCGTATCTAATGACATCATTGGAAACACCTGCTGTGCAGTTTTCGATTCTCAAGCAACAATTGGCTCCAAAGATGGAAAAAGTGTTGTTCTTTATACGTGGTATGATAATGAATACGGATATACCAAGCAGGTTATTAGACTGGCTAAGTATGTAACAAAGGTTAGACGCGCGATTTATTATTGATCAATCCCCGGTAACTCAGTTGCCAAGTACAGGTTAATTAAGGAAATAAGTAGTGCAGTAATTGCAATCCATAGTGCTATTGAGCTTCTTTTACTGTGTCGATCTGCCATACTATACCCTACGGTTTTCAACGAATTAGGTTTCGTATAATCGGATATTAATTTCGAATTAAAATTAATCATGAAGTGAATAATCTTATTGAATAAGGCCTTGTTGTAAGAGTATAAAATCAATAGGAAAAGCCACAAATTAAATCACTATTGTTTAATTAAGAAAAAACCTATTCTGCAAATTCGAATTTTCATGTTGATAATTATTACTTAAAAGAGGTCCTCTATCCTATATTTACCTAAATTTGTAGGCAAAATTGAAAGTTAAAAAGTATGTCATCAGATATTTTCGAGAAAATTAGAGAAAACAGAGGTCCATTAGGAATTCACGCGAAACAATCACACGGATATTTCACCTTCCCAAAGCTTGAGGGCGAAATTAGCCCGCATATGGTTTTTAGAGGCAGAAAAATGTTGAATTGGTCCCTAAACAACTATTTAGGTTTGGCGAATGACCCTGAAGTGAGACAACTAGACGCTGATGTAGCAAAAGAATACGGGTTTTCACATCCAATGGGCGCACGTATGATGAGCGGAAATACTGACTTTCATGAAAAACTTGAAGATGAACTTTCAGAATTTGTAGAAAAAGAAGATACCATCTTGTGTAATTTTGGATATCAGGCCGTTCTTTCATGTATTGACTGCCTCGTAGATCGAAAGGATGTGATCGTTTATGATGCTGAATCTCATGCATGTATCCTTGACGGTGTAAGACTTCACATGGGTAAAAGATACGTTTTCAAACACAACGACCTTGAAGACTGTGAAAAACAGTTGATCAGAGCAACCAAACTTGCCGAAGAAACAGGCGGAGCTATTCTATTAATTACCGAAGGCGTATTTGGTATGCGTGGAGACCAAGGTAAGCTCAAAGAAATTGTTGCTTTAAAAGAGAAATTTAACTTCAGACTTTTTGTCGATGATGCACATGGTATAGGAACACTAGGAGCCAAAGGAGGCGGTACAGGTCAAGAACAAAACTGTCAAGACGGAATAGATATTTACTTCGGGACATTCGCGAAGTCTTTTGCCTTAATAGGAGGATTTATCTCCAGTGATTCTCAAGTTGTAGAATATCTACGTTACAACATGAGGTCTCAAATTTTTGCAAAATCACTGCCAATGACCTTGGTTAAAGGAGCTTTAAAGCGCCTTGAAATCATGAAAAGAAGCACAGCACATAAGGATAAATTGTGGGAAATAACAAATGCACTAAAAACAGGATTGATCGAAAACGGTTTTGACATAGGACCTTCAAACTCATGTGTAACTCCAGTCTATTTAAGCGGCTCAATCCCAGAGGCAACCAACTTGATTTTTGACTTACGTGAAAATTTCAATATATTTTGTTCTATGGTTGTATACCCTGTTGTGCCTAAAGGAATGATTATATTAAGATTGATCCCTACAGCATCTCACACGCTTGAGGATGTTTCTTACACGCTTGATTGTTTCTCAAAGATTGTTGGTAAACTGAAAGCTGGGGCGTACATAGCAGATGAAATTGCACCTATAAAGTAAAATCCTACTGTTTTCTTGAAAGAAGAATCATCTTTTGTAAGGTAGATTTATCAATACAAAGTGATTTACTTGAATAAAAGCTAGAGTTTTCAAACAACATTTCTTGCGTTGCTGAAAAATGAATACCCTCAGGATTTAATGTTGCTATAATTTCTCGGATGTTATTTTCACGCACACCGCCTCCGGGTAATATTTCAATTCTGCCGTTCGCTCTCGAAATAATCTCTTTCAAATTCGGGATCCCTTCTCTGACACTGGAGGCACATCCAGCGGTTAAAATCCGATTAAACTTCATCGCAATAAGTTCCTCCAAGGCAGGTCTCCAAGATATCAAATCATCAAAAGCTTTATGAAATGTAAGCTCAATTTTAGGAGTCAATATTCTAAGCTGCTTTAAAAAAGGAATGTCTAAAGCTCTGAATTGATTTAGGGCTCCAACAACAATACCCTGTACACCAAGCCGTTGATACAGCACAAGCTCATCTAGTATCTGTTGCTTTTCAAAACTTGAATAACAAAAATCACCACCTCGTGGACGTATCAAAACCTGTGTATTTAACCCTAGATCTAGGGCATATTGAACAAGTGCTAAAGAAGGAGTCAAACCTCCACAAGACAATTCCTGACAAATCTCAACCCGATCTGCACCATATTTATGAGCCAACATGAGGGACTCATAACTCGAAACACAAATTTCAACTACCATAATTCGATTATAAAAGCATTGTACAGCTGCTTTATTTACTAAAGATAAGGTAAATTAGGAATAAAAAGACACCAAAATAATGCTCTAAATTTCCTTATATTTGCAAGCAATGGAAGGTACAACAGAAAAAGAAAAGAAACAGAACGAAAACGTAGATTTCGAAGCATTTAAAACACAGGTTTTAGAAGATTATAAACTTGTTTGCCTATCGAGAGAAGCCTCCTTACTAGGGAGAAAAGAGGTGCTTACAGGTAAAGCTAAATTTGGGATTTTCGGAGACGGTAAAGAGCTTGCTCAAATTGCATTGGCAAAAGAATTTAGAAAAGGTGATTTTAGATCTGGATACTACAGAGACCAAACCATAATGCTCGCCATAAAGGAGCTGACT
>CAJJCU010000089.1 GCA_905182775.1 uncultured Flavobacteriales bacterium | reverse complement strand
GTTATCCATATAACTTGTCTATTTTTGTTACAAAATTCATAGCATGGCAAATAAAAGAGATTTTAAAAAGAATTTAAATGAAATGGTTTTTGACATTGTCGAAGAGTGTTTTTATTTACAACTAGGTGATGATTCTAAGATCAAAAAAACTGAGGCACTTATTGATGAAACAGCTGCTTTTCAGGATGAGGTTTTAGGGAAAATATACAGAAGCAAAACAAAAAAAGAATTTTCTGAGCTGACTACATATGTTGGTGAAAAAGGAAAATACTTCGTAGAACAGTTGAACGCATTGAATAAATAGTAGATGTTTGTTTTTCAGCATAAAAAAGCAATTGCTGGATTATTAGCTGTTATTATATTTTTGATGCTGGTCCTCCTCTCAGGAGGAGCCTCTTTGACTCATAATGCCCTTGCGATGGCATTGCTAATGGTCATTTTTTGGATCTTTGAAGTGGTTCCAATTTATGCGACGGCTTTAATTCCATTATTTCTTGCGACTCCTTTGGGTCTTCTAGATACTTCGGATCTTGCAAAGTCCTATGGAAATACCAACGTATACCTTTTTCTTGGAGGCTTTATTCTCGCATTAGCGCTTGAAAAATGGAAGGTACACCATCAGATTGCTTCTCGGATTTTGGCTGTTTTTGGAACGACTAAATCGCGTGTTCTTCTCGGTTTTGGTCTCAGTGCATACTTGCTGAGTATGTGGATCTCGAATACTGCCACAACGCTAATGATGCTGCCTATGGCGCTTTCAATTATTCAATTACAAAAAGATCGTAAAGGAAAATTCCCATTACTACTTATGCTGACGGTTGCATATGCATCTAGTATCGGGGGAATGGCGACTTTGGTTGGGTCGCCTCCAAATACGCAAATGGCTGCAACGCTAGCTGCGACATATGATATACAAATCACTTTTATTGAATGGATGAAGATTGGAGGGCCAGTGAGTCTTTTAATGTTTGTGTTCTTGTCAATAATTTTTCAGTACATATTAGGCAAAGAAAGAAAAGAGTTTGTAAAAAACGAGCTTCTTCAAGAAAAATGGACGCGGCCCCAAAAACGTGTTTTGTTTCTTTTTGGTCTTGTTGTTTTTATGTGGATTTTTAGAACCAATATTATTGACTTTAGCGGCATTGCCATAAAAGACGCCACAATTGCGATTTTTGGTGCTTTTTTGTTATTTATTGTTCCTTCAAAGAGGGGGGAGGGGTCTCTACTTGAGTGGCAGGATACGGTAAGGGTGCCATGGGGAATATTAGTTTTATTTGGTGGTGGTATCGCGCTTGCACTGTCTTTAGATAAAAGTAAGGTGTTGATCTACTTGGCTGAGCATAGTGCTTTTTTAAATGAATGGAGCCTGCTCTTTGTTTTACTTGTAGTTATTGTGATTTCTTTGTTTGCTACTGAGCTGATGTCTAACTTGGCATTGGTTTCGGTGATGGTTCCCCTTGTAGCCGTTTTATCAATTCAAATGGGATATCCGATTCTTCAACTCACAATTCCTTTAACCTTGGCTGCAAGTTGCGCATTTATGATGCCTGTTAGTACACCTCCTAATGCCATTGTTTTTTCTTCTGGTAAGGTGAGTGTTGCACAAATGGCTTCTATAGGTTTCTTTCTGAATATAGTTGCGGTCTTGATTTTATGGATGTATTGCTATTTTTTTCTGGCATAAAAAAAGCGCCCTGAGGCGCTTTTGAAAATCTGTTTAGATTATATTGTTAGTTCTTATCCTTTGCACAACAAGATTTCTTAACTTCTGCAGAAGCGCAAGTTTTAGCTTTATCAGCACAACAAGATTTTTTTGATTTTCTTTTTTTCTTTTTCTTTTTCTTCTTTTTATCGTCTTTTTTGTCGTCTTTTTGAATTTCGATCGTATTCTCAGAAGATGAAGCAAACGTTTGAATACTTAAGGATCCAGCAAATAAAAAAAGGGCTAGGGTGAAATAGAGTTTTTTCATGATTTTTAATTTAGACTTTAAATATATGAATTTTATGAAAGAAACCCGATACTTGTCAACTTGGCTTGAACTTTGTCTTCGAGCTTTACATCAATCTTAGTGTCTAGTGGCAGAAACAAATCAACACGGGAGCCGAATTTAATAAATCCTAATTCCCCTCCTTGCGCTACTTGCTGCTCCTCTTGACCATAATAGCATATTCTCCTTGCAACAGCGCCTGCAATTTGTCTAACAAGTATTTCTGTGCCATTTTCATTTTTGATAACAATCGTCGTGCGTTCATTATCCGTACTACTTTTAGGGTGCCAAGCTACCAAGAATTTACCTGGGTGGTATTTTACAAAAGGTAGTTTTCCCTTGATTGGATAATAATTAGCGTGGACATTGAGAGGGGACATGAAAATCGAAACCTGGATTCTCTTGTCTTTGAAATATTCTGTTTCTTCGACCTCTTCTATTACGACCACTTTTCCGTCTGCAGGGCAAATAATTTGATTTTCAGCATATTCTGCGTGTCGTGTTGGAATCCTAAAGAATTGAACCACCAAAAATAGCATAACTAAAAGCAAAACATCAAGTCCAATGGAGAGGAATTTTGCATGGTGGTATAGAAACAGGCTATTGAGAATAGCTAATACTATTGTAATAGCAAGGCTGGTTAACATAATTGTAGTTCCTTCTCTGTGAAGTGTCATAAGCTTAATTGTTAATACAAGGTGATTATTAAGTCCCAAATATAGAAAACGGGTATGGCAAAAAGAATGGCGTCAAAACGATCTAAAATCCCACCATGACCAGGCATTATACTCCCCGTATCTTTAACCTTCATTTTTCTCTTTAATCCCGATTCAAAAAGGTCTCCAATGACGGCGGCAGGTGATACCAGCACTGCTGCTGCCAACCAAAAATGGTTACGGTATAGAAATTCGTTGAAAACATAGGTATCTAGAATATAACCCATAAGTAAGGTGAAAACAAGGCCGCCTGCAAAGCCTTCCCATGTTTTTTTTGGGGATATTTTTTCATACAATTTATGCTTTCCAAATAGATTTCCACTTAGATATGCGAAGGTGTCATTTGTCCAGACTAAAAGAAATACACCAAGTATTTTAGGTAGTGCAGAGGTATCGTTAAAATGGATTTCAGAGGCTAAGAAAAAGGGTATGCTGATGTACATTAATCCGAAGAGGAATAATAAAGGGCTGATTCCGTTCTTTGTTAAGGCATGCATTAAGGCAAACAAGACAATGGGGAGTGGCCAGAAAATCCGATAACTCGAATAGTCATTAAGAGGGTCTAATTGATTAGCGAAAGATGGAAATGATAAAACAAGAAAGAATATAAGACCAGAAATGACCGTAACCGGCCAATTGTTCTTTTGCTTTCTATGTGTAGAAAATAGACGGTGGAATTCAAAAAGACCTAACCCTACTACGACAGTAAAAAGCAATAAAGAATATGCCTTATCAACTATAAGACTGAGAATAACGAGGCCTACAAATAATAAGCCACTGATGCTACGAGTGAGAAGTGTCTTCATTCTTCTCTAAAAGTTCAATTGCTTTTTCCTTATCTTCCTCGGATACATAGATTTCGAAGGACCCAAATGCGTTGTACATCGAATCCATAGTGCTGTTGATCTGAAATTGAATCCCGCCCATTGACAGTATGGATTGACAAAGCTGAAAATAAATCTGATCAGAGGTAGAAATGATTCTTGTTCTCGCCATCTATTTATTTTTTAGTTTCTGATTCATCAGCCGGAGAGCTGTTTTCATCGTTGCTTTTTTTGGCTTCGTCAACTTCAGCTGCTGTGTCATTTACTTGTTCCTCTGGTTCTGAAATACTTGGAGTTTCATCGATACTCTCTTCAGAATTATCGCTTTCTAATTCCCATGTTCTTTTTCCAAAAATAAGTTCTAAATCTTCTTTGAAAATAACTTCATGTGAAAGTAGCTTATTGGCAAGTTCTGTAAGTTTATCCTTGTTTTCAGCTAAAAGAGCTAGAGCTCTTTGGTATTGCTCTTCAATCATTTTACTTACTTCCTCATCGATTATGCGAGCACGGTCATCTGAGTAAGGCTTGGTAAACATGTCGCCACCTCTCGAGTCAAAGTAAGAGATGTTTCCGATTTTTTCGTTTAAACCATAGATAGAAACCATGGCATAAGCTTGCTTCGTTACTTTTTCTAAATCACTTAATGCACCTGTGCTTATTTTATTGAAGATCAATTGTTCTGCTGCTCTTCCTCCAAGTGCAGAGCACATTTCGTCAAGGATTTGCTCTGTTGTTGTAATACTTCTTTCTTCAGGAAGATACCATGCGGCACCCAAGGATTGACCTCTTGGAACAATAGTAACCTTCACTAAGGGATGTGCATGCTCCAGAAGCCATGATACCGTTGCATGACCAGCTTCGTGGAATGCGATTGCTTTTTTCTCACTTGGAGTGATGATTTTATTTTTCTTTTCAAGACCTCCTACAATTCGGTCAACGGCATCAAGGAAATCTTGCTTGTCAACTCTTTTCTTGTCATTTCTTGCTGCGATTAGTGCTGCCTCATTACAGAGATTTGCAATATCTGCTCCAGAGAATCCAGGCGTTTGTTTAGATAAGAATTCAACATCTAAATTTTCCTCAAGCTTAAGGGGTTTCAAATGCACTTCGAAAATCTCCTTTCTTTCATTTAAATCAGGCATGTCTACATAGATTTGTCTATCAAATCTTCCTGCCCTCATTAAGGCTCCATCAAGAACATCAGCTCGGTTTGTTGCCGCCAATATAATTACACCTGAATTGGTTCCAAACCCATCCATTTCTGTAAGGAGTTGGTTAAGTGTATTTTCTCTTTCGTCATTGGAGTTAAAACCGTTGTTTTTACCACGGGCTCTTCCTATGGCATCGATTTCATCAATAAAGATAATCGCGGGTGATTTTTCCTTGGCTTGCTTGAATAAATCTCTTACTCTTGATGCACCAACACCTACAAACATCTCTACGAAATCTGATCCGGATAGTGAAAAGAACGGGACTTGAGCTTCGCCGGCCACCGCCTTTGCTAAAAGAGTCTTTCCTGTACCAGGAGGACCTACAAGCAACGCTCCTTTTGGGATTTTAGCACCTAACTCCGTGTATTTGGAGGGGTTTTTCAAAAACTCAACAATTTCGACAATTTCTTCTTTGGCACCCTCAAGACCTGCTACATCAGAAAAGGTAATATTGGTCGTCTTGCCATTTTCATAAACGCGGGCTTTTGATTTTCCGATGTTGAAAATTTGACCGCCGCCACCGCCACCGCCGCCGGACATTCTTCGCATGACAAAGATCCATATAGCAACGATGATTACAAATGGAAGAAGGTAACTCAATATGGTACCGAAGTAGTCGACTCTTTCTTCATATTCAAATTTAACCTCTCGGCTTTTTAATTCTTGGGAAAGGTAGGTCTGGTCAATTTTTTCTATTTCGAATAAAATTTCTGTTTTATCTTTCTCCTTACTTTCCTTGAAAGTTTTACCGATCTTTTTGAAGTTTTCATTTTCACTTGAATTGATTAATTCAATTCCTTTTTTGTTTAAATGAAACTCAGCGCTTTTGTCATTAATAATAACCACATTATTTACACCAGAGCTGTCTGCTATATCCAATAGGGTTTGCATTTTTACGGTCGCGCGTTCATTTTGCCCCATGAACAATTGGAATGCGATAAGGCCCACGCCAAGTACGGCATAGATCCAATATATTGAGAAATTACTTTTTTTCTGTGTCATTTTCTTTTATTAAGCGGGTATATTCGTTCTTGTTGCATCAGACCACAACTCTTCAATATCGTAGAAGGATCTTTTATCTTTATAAAAGATATGACCTACGACATTCACATAATCTAACAAAACCCAATCGCTATTTGTTTTACCCTCTATTTTCCAAGGCTTTTCTTTCATTTCCTTTCTTACATGTCTTGAGATTGAATTCGCAATACCATCTACATGGGTATCTGAATCCCCTGAGCAGATAACAAAAAACTCTGTAATAGCTCCATCTAACTCACGAAGATCAAGCACTACGATGTCGTTGGCTTTGTTTTCTTGCATTCCTTCAACAATGGCATTATACAATTGTTCGGACTGAGATTTTGATTTTTTTTTGGTCATAGTTAAAGGTATCACAAATCTAACTGATTAATTTTAATTTTGTACTTGAAAAAACATGGCTCAATTCAATTCAAAAATAGGTATTCATAAGATTCGATTATCATCTGTCGATTCAACTAACAATTTTGCTGCCAAACTCATTAATGAGGGACTTTGCCAGCATGGTTCGGTAATTATGGCAGAAAAGCAGACGAATGGCAGAGGTCAAAGGGATTCAGAATGGCAGTCTGACGATAAACTTAATCTTTTAACTTCTTTCATTTTCGAGTTTAAAAAAATACAGCCACCGGACTTTTTTTTAATAAATGCATTTGTTTCAATAGCAATTGTTGATTTTTTGAACGAGATCGGTCTTGATGCTGAAATTAAATGGCCGAATGATATCATGATTGGTTCAAAGAAAATTTGTGGAATCCTTGTCGAAAACAAACTTTCGGGCAACGTCCTCTCTCATACGATTGCAGGATTTGGGATTAACATCAACCAAATTAATTTTCACGGGCTTCATGCAGCGACAAGTGCTCAATTAGAGCTGGGTAGAGAATTTAATTTAGACCAAACCTTAAATTCTTTAATTGGTTCTTTTAGAAAATGGGAACCCATAATTTCCTCAGAAATAAAAAGAGGGCACCTCAGGCAGATGTACCACAATAATTTATTTGGTTTAAACGAGCTTAAAGACTTTCAAATAGGATCGAATGTGGTGCAAGGTACCATTAAAGGAGTATCAGACCACGGGGATTTAAGGCTAGAGATAGAGGGTGAAGTTTCTTTATTTAAGAATAAAGAGGTTGTTTATTTATGAGTAGTGCTTGCTCAATTTAGAGGACATATAGTTGAATAAGCTGAGCAATGGTTTTTCTACCATAAGCTTCAAAAAAGCATTTACTTCTCCGTCAAATTCAATATGCCCTTTTGTTTCATTTTCACTTATTTCTTCCAGAAAAATAATAAGTTTAAAGGGGAATGGAGATTTCTCACCAGACTTCAAAAAGACTTTATTGCCATCGCTTCCATCTTGAATCAAAGAAATCATGAACCCACCTTGAACTTTAAATGAACAAGACGTTTCATCACTGATGAAATCTCTGACCTTATCCATAGGCAGAAGGTGCTCAAGATTTGATGAGTTCATCAGAAAGTCCTTTATTTTACCCGCATTTTCGGGTACGTTTACTTTATCTCCTGTTAGTATCATAGTCTAAGATTTTAGCCATTTGGAAGGGTCTCTACTCCATTCTCTTAACAAATGCAAGTTATCCTTTTTAATATAATTAGAGTCTAAAGCCTTTTCTAACAATGTGGTGTAATCCGTTAAGGTAGCGTACGCACATTCCGCTTTGTTGAATCTAGCTTGTGATTCGCCAAATCCATAAGTGAAAATGGCTGCCAATCCTTTGACCTCAATTCCTGATTCTCTCAAAGATTCAACTGCCTTGAGGCTGCTTCCTCCTGTTGATATTAGATCTTCAATAACGACGGCTTTTTGACCTTTTTCATAATAGCCTTCGATTAGGTTCTTTCGACCATGTCCTTTTGCTGCGCTTCTGACGTAAACAAATGGCAAGCCCATTTCTTGAGCAATAAGCGCACCGATGGCAATAGCGCCAGTAGCTACACCAACTATTAAGTCAGGAGTTCCAAATTTCTCGTTAATGAGCTCCACAAGACTTTGTCGAATATGAGTTCTTACAGTTGGATGTGAAAGCGTAATTCTATTGTCACAATAAATTGGAGAATTCCATCCTGAGGCCCATGTAAATGGATCATTTGGTTGCAATTTTATAGCTTTTACTTGTAAGAGAAGCTCTGCAATTTTTAAGGCCCTATCTTTGTCATTCATCATGGGGCAAAAGTATAAAGTTTTTACTGAAAAATCGGGCATTTTCATCTGCGATTCGCCAAAAAATAATATTCCCAACCAAGAACTTGCTCCGTTTTTGAATTTCAATCAATTTTCTACCGTACTTGAAAATGGACCGGTTCAGCTTCTTTGCTTAAACGCAAAACGAAAGTTTGATGAATTATTTGTCCATTTTGCAAAAGTAACAGCGGCTGGTGGCATCATTGTGGATTGCAATCGCGTGCTGCTCATTTATCGAAATGGATTTTGGGATTTACCCAAGGGTCATGTTGATGCACAAGAAGAAATAGAATCAGCTGCAGTTCGCGAGGTGAAGGAGGAGTGTGGCGTTCATCAGCCTGTAGAAATAAAAGCCCCCTATCAGGTCACCTACCACACTTACTTATATCACGGGGTAAGTACGCTAAAGACAACACATTGGTTTTTAATGCAAACTTCTAGTTCACAAGCCCTAACTCCTCAAATTGATGAGGGTATTACCGTTTGTAAATGGGTGCCTATTAAGGAACTTCCTGAATATTTGTCAGAAACCTTTATTTCTATTCGGGAATTACTTGAGGACTTTCTTAATGTAAATACGCAGAGCGAGTAGTTAAATCATGACGTTTTTATACCTTTGCATTTAAAATTCTTTAATGAGTATTACAAAAACATATGACCCTAAAATCGCAGAAGAAAAATGGTATGCGCATTGGCTAGAAAAAGGTTATTTTAATTCTACTCCGGATGATAGAGAGCCCTTTACGGTCGTGATTCCACCACCAAATGTTACAGGTGTTCTTCACATGGGCCATATGCTAAACAATACCATTCAAGATGTTTTGATTCGCCGCGCAAGGATGCAGGGAAAGAATGCATGCTGGGTTCCGGGAACGGATCATGCCTCAATTGCAACCGAAGCTAAGGTCGTTCAAAAGCTTAAAAATGAAGGCTTAAAAAAGGCTGATTTATCAAGAGATGGTTTTTTGGAGCATGCTTTCGAGTGGAAAGATAAGCATGGTGGGATTATTTTAGAGCAGCTAAAAAAATTGGGTGCTTCATGTGATTGGGAAAGAACGCATTTCACAATGGATGAGAAATATTCAGAGTCTGTCATAAATGTGTTTATTGACTTATTTAATAAAGGGAAAATATACAGAGGAGTCAGAATGGTGAATTGGGATCCTGACGCCCTCACGGCTGTTTCTGATGAAGAGGTTTTACACAAAGAAGTAAATTCTAAGTTGTTTTACGTTCGTTATAAAGTTGTTGGTTCTGAAGACCAATGGATTAATGTCGCTACAACTAGGCCTGAGACAATCTTTGGTGATACTGCCATTTGTGTAAATCCAAATGATGAACGTTATAAGTATTTAAAAGGAAAGCGCATTCACGTGCCATTAACGGATCGTGAAATACCTGTCGTAACGGATGAATATGTGGACGTGGAATTCGGGACGGGTTGTCTTAAGATAACTCCTGCCCACGATATAAATGACTACGAGATAGGTGTGAAGCATAATCTAGACAACATTAATGTCTTTAATGATGACGGTACCTTAAATGCCTATGGTCAGCAATATGAGGGTATGGACCGATTTGAAGTCCGAAAACTTATTGAAAAGGAGCTTAACGAAAAAGGCTATTTAATCAAGGTTGAAGACCATCAAAATAAGGTTGGCTATTCTGAACGAACGAATGCGATTATAGAGCCAAAGCTTTCTCTACAATGGTTTGTTCATATGAAAGAAATGAGTGCGCCTGCCCTAGAGAATGTAATGAATGGCAATATTCAATTTCATCCGAGTAAATTTAAAAACACGTACCGCCATTGGATGGAAAACATCAAAGACTGGTGTATTTCGAGACAATTATGGTGGGGGCATCGAATCCCTGCCTTTTATTATGGAAAGGGCACCAATGATTTTGTTGTTGCGAAGACGGCTGAAGAGGCCGTGATTTTGGCTTCAGAGAAAATGAATAAGTCATTGACTATAGCTGATCTGAGACAGGATGAGGATGTCTTAGATACTTGGTTTTCGAGCTGGCTATGGCCAATTTCAGTTTTTAACGGACTGACAGAACCAGGAAACAAGGAGATTAAATACTATTATCCTACCAATGATATCGTTACTGCTCCTGAAATTATGTTTTTCTGGGTAGCTAGGATGATTATGGCGGGGTATGAATATCTTGATGAGTTGCCCTTTAAAAATGTTTATTTCACGGGCATTGTTCGTGATAAGCTAGGCAGGAAGATGTCAAAATCATTAGGTAATTCTCCTGATCCAATAGAGTTGATAAATAAGTTTGGTGCGGACGGCGTTCGTGTAGGTGTCTTGATCAGCTCTCCCGCTGGTAACGATTTACCATTTGATACGAGTCAATGTGAGCAAGGACGAAACTTTTCAAATAAAATATGGAATGCATTTAGGTTGATTTCAAGCTGGGAAGTGAGAGATATTGAGCAGCCTGCATCTTCTGCAATTGCGATTAAATGGTTTGAAAATAAATTTCAAAAGACCTTAGTGGAGCTCAATGACTTGTATGAAAATTATAAGATTTCTGAAGCCCTTATGGTTAGCTATAAGCTTGTATGGGATGATTTTTGTTCCTGGTATTTAGAGATTATAAAGCCGGGTTATCAGCACCCAATTGATCGGAAAACATTAGCACAATCCATTGTTTTGTTTGACGATATATTAAAAGTATTGCATCCTTTTATGCCCTTCGTTACTGAAGAATTATGGCATCTACTATCAGATAAAAAGCAGGACTTGGTTGTTTCACCTTGGCCCGCTTCTTTAGCACATAATGAGGATGTCCTCACCTCTTTTGATAGTGCAGCAGAAATAGTCACCAATATTAGAAATATCCGAAAGCAACAGAGTATTGGTGCCAAGGTGAAGCTTGAGCTTTTTTATTCGGGTAAGTATTTGGGAGGTTCAGAGTTTACCTCTATGATTCGTAAAATGGGTAATCTATCACTTTTTGAGTCGGTGACAGATAAGATTGGTAATTCAAATGGTTTTATAGTTGACGGAATCCAATTCTATGTTCCTTTTGGGGATTCTGTAGACGTAGAAGCCGAAAGAAAAAAGCTTCAACAAGAGATTGAGTATTCTCAAGGTTTTTTAGTGAGTGTCCAGAAAAAACTTGGAAATGAACGCTTTGTAAAATCAGCACCTCCTAGTGTTGTTGATAATGAAAAAAAGAAGCAATCAGATACACTATTAAAAATCTCTTTGTTAGAAGAGAAACTGAGTAACTTGAGCTAGATAAACGTAAAATCAACCCTTCTATTTTTACTTTTCCCTGTGGCTGTCTCATTGGAATCTACAGGTTTTTTCTCGCCTTTGAAATCGATCACAATACGGTCTCTTCGCAGCCCGCTGTCGGTGAAGAAGGAAATAATGCTTTGTGCTCTTCTCTTTGACAAGCTGTGGTTATAGCTGTCTGCACCGTCGGAATCTGTATGTCCTGTTACCTGAATCCTTAGATCTGAATGGCTCTTGATGATTTTGATGATTTCCTTAAGTGGAGCATGGTATTTGGTATGTATAAAAGAATCATCAACATCGAAGTAAATCGGAGTGAAAACGAAGCTTTTAAGCTCTTCAAGTCTTTTTTCTGGAGAAGATAATCCTGCGCGGTATTCTCTGGCAAAAGAGGGTACCCAGAAGATATTCTTTAGAGGTTTGTTTTTATGACTAAATGAAAATTCACTTCTATATAGAACTATTTTAGTTGTTTCTGAGCTATTTACTTCCTCTAGGTAACCTGTTTTTAGGTTGTATTTAAATTGAAACTGTTTGTTGTCTATAGGTTTTTTTTTTCGTGACTTGCTAGGCGAGGAGAGCTCTTTAATATTAATGTTTATATAGTTTTTATTCCCTATTATTTTCTTTACAGTGACCACTCCTTCTGTACTTTGAGTCTTCATGACTCCTTCAAGTAGGCCGCCTATGATTTTGATCTCGAGAGCATATATGTTTCCTGTACTGCTTGAATCGATCAACTCTGCGCCTTTCCATTTGCCAGATAGCTTTAATTGAGCTGTTAGGCATTTTTGCATAGGTAGTATGCATAATAGAGTTAGAAAAATGATTAATTTCATGCGCATTGTAATTATGTATTCGAATTATAGCAAAAAATGTTCCATTTGAACTTTTTTATACAAATAAGTGTTAAAGATCTATATGAAAAAATTAAGTTTACTCGCTCTCATTCCAGCAGGTCTTTTATTAATGGCCTTTTTAATGAACCCAAAATCAGAAACTATGCCTGAAAACAAAACATCCCTTCATGAATTTGTAGTTGAAGATATTAATGGTGGTTCTTATGACCTATCTCAGCATAAAGGAAAAAAAGTAATGGTTGTAAATACCGCATCTAAATGTGGTTTAACGCCTCAATATGAAGCTTTAGAGAAACTTTACAAGACTTACGGTGGTGATGATTTTGTGATCATTGCTTTTCCTTCGAATAATTTCATGGGGCAAGAGCCAGGTTCTGACGAGGAAATTCTAACTTTTTGCAAGAAAAATTACGGGGTTACTTTTCCTATTATGTCAAAGGTCGATGTCAAAGGAAAGGATAAATGTGAGGTCTATAAATTTCTAACTAGTATGTCTCTAAATGGTTTGGAGGATAACGACGTGAAATGGAATTTTCAAAAATATTTGATTGATGAAAACGGTTTTCTTGTTCAGGTGATCTCCCCTAGAACCCAGCCTGATTCTCCAGAAATTATTTCGTGGCTAGAGAATTAATAAATTCGTTGAAATTTTGTTGATAAGTCCACTTTATTTCGTTCTTAAAAGCTATTAAAAGCGTCCTTAATTCGTTATTTTTGTTTAGTCTCTATTTGAGTCTAAATCAACTTTATATATAACGTATGGAAGAACAAGATAAAAGCAATTATTCAGCAGATAATATTCAGGTACTTGAGGGCTTAGAAGCCGTAAGAAAAAGACCTGCGATGTATATTGGAGATATAGGTGTGAAAGGTTTGCATCATCTTGTCTATGAAGTTGTCGATAATTCAATTGATGAAGCACTTGCGGGGTATTGCTCTGCAATTGAGGTCTTTATTAATGAGGACAATTCTGTAACAGTAAGGGATAATGGACGTGGTATTCCTACTGCTATACATACCAAAGAGAACAGATCTGCCCTTGAAGTCGTCATGACTGTTTTACATGCAGGTGGAAAATTTGATAAAGACACTTACAAGGTTTCTGGTGGTCTTCATGGTGTTGGTGTTTCATGTGTGAATGCCTTGTCGATTGACTTAAAAGCGACTGTTTATCGTGAAGGTAAAATATTTGCTCAGGAATATAAGTGCGGTAAACCTCAGTATGATGTAAAGGTTATTGGAGAATCAAAAGAAAATGGAACTGAGGTGACGTTCCTTCCAGATCCAAATATTTTTGAAGTTTTAGAATACAATTATGACACTCTAGCTGCTAGAATGCGGGAGCTAGCGTATCTTAATAAAGGAATTAAAATAGAACTTACTGATCGCAGGAATACAGATGACAAAGGAGCCTTGATTTTCAATACCTACTACTCAGAGCGTGGGGTAAAAGAATTTGCTGAGTTTTTAGATCGTAATCGCGAATCTTTAATCCCTGATGTTATTTATTTCGAAGGTGAAAAAGATGGAATCCCTGTTGAGGTTGCCATGACATACAATACATCTTATACAGAAAACATCCAGGCATACGTTAATAATATTAATACCTATGAGGGTGGTACTCATCTTTCTGGTTTTCGCAGAGGGTTAACCAATACATTAAAAAAATACGCTACGGAGTCAGGAATGCTGGCAAAGGAAAAAATAGAGATTGATGGTGATGATTTTAGAGAGGGTTTAACGGCTGTTCTTTCTGTTAAGGTTCAAGAGCCACAGTTTGAGGGTCAAACCAAAACCAAGCTAGGAAATAGAGAAGTTACTGCCCCTGTGAGTCAATCAGTTTCCGAAATGTTAACGGCTTATCTCGAAGAGCATCCATCTGCTGCAAAGATTATAGTTGAAAAGGTAATACTCGCTGCTAGGGCAAGGCACGCTGCCAAGAAAGCACGAGAAATGGTTCAGCGTAAAAGTGTTTTAACGGGTAGTGGATTACCTGGAAAACTTGCTGATTGTTCAGAAAAAGATCCTGCAGCTTGTGAGATTTACTTTGTTGAGGGTGACTCTGCAGGCGGAACAGCAAAGCAAGGTAGAGACCGGCATTTTCAAGCAATTATGCCTTTAAGAGGTAAGATTCTTAATGTTGAAAAAGCCATGCAGCATAAGATT
>CAJJCU010000088.1 GCA_905182775.1 uncultured Flavobacteriales bacterium | reverse complement strand
TGTGTTTGGCATAAACTGCATCATTCCGTAAGCACCACCAAAGCCCCGCGCATTTGGATTGTAACGAGACTCTTGATAAGCTATAGAAGCCAAAAAACGCCAATCCCAATTTCTTTTCAAAGCGGACATCTTAAAGAGCTCATCGTATGCCGACAGTTGTATATCCATATTCGAAAGTGTATCTCGCTGTCCGATAAAAAAATTAGTTTCGTCCATGTAGTCAAAATACTTTTTACGTAAAACCTTGTAAGATTCTGAATACAAATAGTCATCTAAAAAATAATCTAGCTTTTCTTTAAGCTTTTGGTCTGACTTCCTCATTCCAAATGCAATATTTTGTCTAACAGATAAAAGTGTAGAAATATCAATGTTAGGCAAACAAGATTGTTCAATACGCGCCGTATTTTCCATACAGACCGTAAAATCTATTTCTCCGTTTGATACTTTCTCTATTAAATCTTCAGCAATTGGATAATTACTCAATGTCTTGGTTTCGATATTTGCACCAATCTCATCTTCAAGATGTAAAATCCGCTTTACGAATGCCGATTTATTGCGAATGTGTATTGTTTTATTCTGTAGCTCGGAAATATCTCGAATAATACTATCTGGATGGTTTCTTTGAATTAAAACCTGAAATGAATGATTATATGGCAATGAAAATGAATGAAGCTCCTTGTCTTGCATCGTAATCGGTTTGTTACAAGCAATAATGTCACCTTCATATTTATTTAGCTTTTTAACAAAATCCCTTGGGTTAGCTACCATTTCAACCTCGAGCCGAACACCTATCGATTTGGCAAAAGTATCAAGGATGTCATATTCAAAACCCAAATAACCATCTTTGTACTCATAAAAAGAAACGGCACCATTTTCAGTCAAAACCTTCAAAGTCCCTCTTTCAATAATAGCATCAAGGTCTATTGGCTTTTTTATAACTGATCTATCACCACCATCATTACTCGACTTACAGGTCAGTAAAAAAAAGGAAAGGACAAGAACTGAACCAAGAGAAATACGCATAGTGCCCAAATTGATATTTAATAGGATTTTCATTTACGCATAATAACCACAATGGTTTCAATCACTTGATAATTTGATATTTAGCGAATTTTTTCGTTTATTTATATTAAACATGCAGGTTATGGGAAACGATCAGAATGAAATTTATTCAAAAGTTGTTCGTGCCGGAAAAAGAACATACTTCTTTGATATTAAGGCTACAAAGGGCAATGACTTATACCTAACAGTAACAGAAAGTAAGAAAACATTCAGTGAAGACGGCGAAGGATCCTATCAAAAACACAAAATATTTTTGTACAAAGAAGATTTTGAAAAGTTTAAAGATGGTCTTGATGACGTCCTAAATAAAATAGAAGAATTAAAAAATAAATAATTTTTCAACTTCCTATAGATTTTCTGAAATTAGTAATTATATTTGCACCCGAATTGGGCGATTAACTCAGTTGGTTCAGAGTGCCTCCCTTACAAGGAGGAAGTCGGGGGTTCGAGTCCCTCATTGCCCACAAATAAGCCTTCACATATGTGAGGGCTTTTTTTTGAAGTAAAAAACCCCTTTACCTCTCACCCATTTGTTAGATGTGTCATTTTCAATAAGCGCTATTATCTTGAATCGAGAGCTCAATGTATTGTAATAAAAGAAAAAAAAGATTCTTCAATTATCTTTAAGAGTGCCCTTCACGAATTAATAAAGCATGAATTATATCTATTTACTTAATGTTATTATTTGACGTTCTTGTTTTATATCAGGTTACACAATTGTACATGAAATATACGGAAATACACATTTCAACAATCGATTGAAGACAATACATTTGTAGAGTAAATAATTAAAAATTGAGCTATGAATACCGAATTAAATAATCTCAAATTGCGCAAATTAAAATTGTCTTTTCTTTTTATTCTTAGCGCGCTAATTTCCTTTTCCCAAAATAGTTTTTCTAATAGCAGCTTTGAAGATGGTTTAGACTCTTACGCTTTAGACTGGAGCTCTTATCAATCTATACCATCTAGCGTTGCAAGAACTTCGGCTCATGCAGAAAATGGGTCTTATTCCTTATGTGTTTGGAATTGGTATTGGTATGTGCCAGGTTTTGCTGTAAATGGGGACATTTTAAATAGTGGCTTTATTGATCCTTTTAAAAATGCAGGAACTCCTTTTTCTGAGGTACCAGAATTTGTGTCAGGATATTACATGTATGATACGACGAATACGCTTTCTAATAACGATTCTGCAGTAGTGCAAATCGCCCTAAAGAAATACAATGCAGAGAGCCAAGATATAGATATAGTTGCTTCCGGTATAACCTATTTACCAGCAACATCAATTTCAAACGGGTTTACCTATTTTGAAGTCGCCATTAACAACCTTATGCCTGGAATTTCTCCGGACTCCATCGTTGTTCTACTGAGCTCCTCTAAAGAAGGGTCTTATTGCGATGACTCTACCGGACAGTGCTTGTATTTTTACATTGACGATCTGGCGGCCTCTCTTACATCTGGTATATCTGTAAATATTATCAACCCTGATATTAAGCTATGGCCCAATCCGATAGATGATAATTTATCTGTTGAATTATCGGACAATCAAAGCTCTTTTATTCGCGTGTTCGACCTTAAAGGAATACTCGTTTTTGAAGACCACATAAAGGGCGAAGGTAAATTCAATCTTGCGATCTTAGAAAGTGGCACGTACCTATTGAAATTCGAGATAAATGGAGTCGAGAAATCACGAAAAATCGTAAAAAAATAATATCTTCACATGCGAATAAAGAAAACCTTTATTCGTTTGTGTGATATGAAAAAACTAAAAAAACGTTGGGGAATAGAATCGAATATTCAAATTATTCTGATTTTCATTGTTTTTTCAATCAATGGATCTTTTGCTTCTTGGGCAGCGAAACCAATCACAGCATTTATCGGACTTGAATATGGATCCATTAGCCCATGGCTCTATTGGCCGTTTAGAATATTACTGATTTTCCCAGTATATCAACTGACCTTACCTATTGTTGGTTTTCTTTTCGGGCAATTTAAATTCTTTTGGGAATTTGAAAAGAAATTCCTCTCCAGAATTGGTTTAGGATTCCTTTTTAAGAGTAAGACTCAATAAACGACCTCTTTGTTTTGTCCCTTAAATACATGAACTCACGATTCTGTGTTCGTCTTAATATCTTTTCAGTAAATCATTAACTTTAATCCCATATGAATTTTGAGCTTTTCAATTGTATTTGGATTGTTGTCGCATTGGCTACGTTTTTAATATTGGTTGTTTTTAAAATTAGAGCACCTTACGGTAGACATAGCAAATTGACATGGGGACCTGTTATCTCTAACAAATGGGGTTGGTTCTTTATGGAACTCCCAGCACTCATACTCATGCCTGTTATCGCTATTTTGGGATCCGCTCCAAAAACGAATCTTACCTATACCCTACTTTTGCTATGGGCATTCCATTACTTCTTCCGAACATTGATTTTCCCTTTCCAGCTTAAAACAAGCGACAAGAAAATGCCATTAGTGATTGTGGGCAGTGCCATACTATTTAACGGAGTCAATGGGTTTTTAAATGGGTATTTCTTAGGCTACCTGAATACATGTTCTTTAGACTTTACCTCCATTCATTTTATAGTTGGTTGTACTTTATTTGTGACGGGCATGTTCATCAATAGGAATTCAGACCGCAAGCTCATCGCGCTTCGTGAGAAACAAGAGGGTTATCAAATTCCTAGAGGAGGCTTGTTTGATAGGGTTTCCTGCCCAAATCACCTCGGAGAAATTATTGAATGGATTGGCTTTGCTATTCTTGCTTGGAATTTGGCCGCAGTAACATTTGCTGTTTGGACCTTTTGCAATCTTATTCCGCGCGCACTGAACCATCATGCCTGGTACCAAGAATATTTTGAAGATTATCCAAATCAACGAAAAGCAGTAATCCCGTTTATTCTATAACGTATGAAAAAACATGTTTTACTTACAGGTGCTAGTGGCGGAATTGGCTTCGAAGTTCTGAAGCAATTCATAGCACTTGGAACCGTAAAACTTACTGTGATCATTAGAGCGTCCAAGAAAAACAAGAAAAAGATACTCCCCTTTCTAAAAGAGGTAACGGTCGTATATGGGGATCTTTCAAACAGATGGGATATCGCTCAATTAAAAACTTCATTTGATACCGTCATACATCTTGCTGCTATAATCCCACCTCAAGCCTATCTTTCTAGTAAACGCACCCATAAAGTGAATGTTCAAGCCACTGATGACCTGCTCAGACATCTCGAAGACACAAGCCCAAAGGCTTTTTTCATGTTCAGCTCTTCAGTTGCGATCTATGGAGACCGTTTAAAAACACCTAAAATCAGGGTCGGCGATCCTCTTCATGAGGACGATGAAGACTTTTATGTACAATCAAAAATAAAGGCAGAAAAGGCCGTTCAGAAATCAAAATTACAATGGACCATTTTTAGATTAACAGCCATATTGGGAGTGAACAATCATAAAATAACCGGGCTTATGTTCCATATGCCGTTGCGCACTCCTATGGAAATCTCGACCCCATCAGATGCGGCTCGAGCCTTTGTATACGGATTGAATTATAAATCACAATTGTCCAAGAGGATTTTTAATCTTGGTGGTGGAGATTCATGCAGAACGACCTATGAAGAATTGCTTAAGAAAACATTTAAGATCAATGGCTTAGGTATGTTGAGTTTTCCAAAAAAGACTTTTGCAGAAAAGAATTTTCATTGCGGTTATATGGTAGACAGTGATATTCTTGAGGATATTCTGCATTTTAGAAGACATACACTCGCTGATTATTATCGCTTAAATAGAGAAGCGGTTCCAGCGATCAGGAAGTTCTTGACAATACCCTTTAAAGGGCTAATTAAGTTCTTTTTACGGCAGATGTCTGAACCTTTACGTGCGTTTAAAAGGAATGATAAAAAGGAAATGAAAAGGTTTTTTTAATTCTCTGATTATAAGTATTTCAATATTTAAACAAGTTACAGAGACATACTTACTTTATTAGAAAAGGGTGTTTAGAATAGGCAAAAGGAATATGATTTTTGAATTATTTTTTTTGCCAATTTGGAATAGGTTTAGAGTCATCACTAACACAAGGCGCAGCTCCAGGGTTCTTGTACCAATGATAAAGGTCTGGGTATGTTTTTAGTTTATTTAAACCGTATTTGACAACTTGCTCTTGTTCCTCGGGCTGCAGATTTGTATTATTGTAAGGGTAACTATCCAAAATAGAAACAATACTAGCAAATAGAAAACCATAATCTGTTTTAATGGCTTGTAATGTTTTATCACCTGATATGAAATCCTCGCACAATGATTCTAAAATCCCCTGAATTTCTTCAAAAGAATCGTCATACGCTTCTTTCACGTCTTCAACATTTTCAGCATATTGAACATCCATACAGCTTGTACACGTATTATCAGTGCTACCGAAAGCGATAATGATGAAAATAAAAACAATAACAGCAGAAAAATAATGTTTAAAATATTTCATAAGTGTAACTTTATTTTTTGAATAGAAATATAGGGATCAATAAGCCAAATATATAGAATAGTAAATCAATTGTATCAAAAGTTCCAGGAATAAAATTATTTATTTGGCCTAGTTCAGAAAATATGGCTAAAATAGGAACACCTATAATCCATAAAAAATTATGCCTTGTAATAATGTTATCCCAGGTAAACATCAAGATAGAAACAAAGGAAAATATCCAAAGTCCGTCGGGTAAGGAAAATAAAAACCATTCAGGCAAAAAAGGCCTTAAATCTTTGACGCTATTTCTTAAAGCCTCTATATCAATGAATGAAAAATAAATATCTAGCCAATCAAACATTAATAGAGATTTTTCGCGAAACAATAGATAAATAGCAGCACCAGCTGTTAAAGTGAGTAAATGCCCAAAGTAAAATTGTTTTTTGTTTTTCTTGAAAGCAATTTTTCGAAGCAAACTTTTTAAGGTTAATTTTACTCCTAAATTTACATTCATTTTTGAGACTAGTCACAATTAATGATTGTAGAGGTTTATTTGCCCTTTCGGACTAGTTAATAACAATCCATAATTCTTACATTTACGACACATTAAAAATAGTTCTTTAAAGAACGCCTCTTATGACATTTGAAAATTTAAACCTGATTCCTTCTATTCTAAAAGCATTGACGGATCAAAAATATACCAGCCCAACTAGTATTCAAGAAAAGGCCATTCCCTTGATTCTTAAACGTGAAGATGTTTTAGGAAGCGCTCAAACAGGTACTGGAAAAACGGCAGCATTCGCCATTCCAATTATCCAACACATGGAAAATGATTCCCAGCAATCCCACGGGAGAAGAAAAGTAACAGCACTTGTCGTTACACCTACTCGTGAATTGGCGATACAGATTGGAGAAAGCTTCACTGCTTATGGGAAATATACACAGATTAAAAATACAGTTATTTTTGGTGGGGTTAAACAGGGGTCTCAAGTAGACGCTGTAAGGCGTGGTGTTAACGTTTTAGTCGCCACACCAGGTCGCTTATTGGATTTAATGAATCAAGGGCACATCTCTCTACAGGATGTGAAATACTTTGTTTTGGATGAAGCAGACCGCATGCTTGACATGGGTTTTATCCACGATATTAAAAAGATAATAGCGAAGCTTCCTAAGCAACGCCAGTCCTTGTTCTTTTCGGCTACGATGCCACAAAACATCGTTGATCTATCCCGTCAGATCTTAAGAGACCCAAAAAAAATAGCAGTGAGTCCTGTTTCTTCTACTGCAGAAACCATACAGCAGCATCTTTACAAAACCAATAAATCTCACAAGCCAGCCCTTTTATTAGACATCTTAAAGGACCCCGAAATGAAGCAAGTATTGGTCTTTTCAAGAACCAAGCATGGTGCTGACCGGATTGTTAGAAACTTGCGTAAAAAAGACATTAATAGTGCGGCTATTCATGGCGATAAATCTCAAAATCAACGCCAACGAGCTTTAAAGGAATTTAAAGATGGAAAAGTAGCAGTCCTAGTCGCGACCGACATTGCAGCGAGAGGAATTGACATTGACAAACTACGTCATGTACTTAATTATGACATCCCTAATGAACCTGAAACCTATGTTCACCGAATTGGTCGCTGTGGCCGAGCAGGAGAAGAAGGTGTTTCAATATCGCTCTGTGATGCTGAAGAGTTGGCGTACATCCGGGATATTGAAAAGCTGACAAAGCAGAAGATTTCAGAAGTCTCAGACCACTCATTCCCTCAAACGGATCGACCGATGAATAACTCAGAAAAGAAAGAGTTTGAAAAGGAAAAGCAACGAAAGAAGCAAGAGTTCTTTGCCAATCGAAATAAAAAACGTGGCGATCAAAATCCGGGCTTCCGAAGAGGAAGACGTTAAATAACAAGGCTGTATGATTCAAAAAATCGAACATACTATAAGTGAACATTCACAGGATATTAGGCGTGTCTTTCAGGTCTCCTATAAAATAGAAGCGGCCCTCCTTGGTGCTAACAACTTCCCTCCACTTTCTCGGCCCATTGAGGCTTTTTTGAATAGTAAAAATGACTTTATCGGATTCTATGAAGATGGAAAACTAGTTGCTGTCGTTGAAATGAAAGATGAGTGTGATTCAATGCATATTCAGAGCCTGGTTGTGCATCCTGACTTTTTCCGAAGAGGAATTGCTAGGAGACTTATAGCTTTCGTTCTTGAGCATTATTCCGTTTCTAAATTCACTGTTGAAACCGGACGTAAAAACCTTCCCGCTCGCAAACTTTATGAAAGTTTTGGTTTCAGTCTTCTAAAAACCTATACCGCAGATGAGGGTATCGTTAAAGTTCGGTATACCCTGTAATTAGAATTATCAGAATTAATGGGATACCATAAACAAGGTATTTTCAGTGTTTTGACTTAAAAAAAAGATGCTATACCGACTGTTAATCCTCTTTGTTTATTAGGTTTGCTCAAACAATAAACCAATGTTATGATTCGAATTTTTTTCATTTCTTTTCTATTTATAGCCACCGTTTTTAGTACCGCAATGGCTCAGTCCGCTAAAAAGCTTAAAGATGTAGAGGCTATCAAAAATATGTGCGGATGTTTTGAAGTGGAGTTTAAATTCCATGAAACGTTCAATTACTCAAGTGACAGCTTGTATATGCCTTCAAAAACTAAAGTAGCTAACGCATTGGAATATGCACATTTGGTTGAATCCACTGACCATAAATTAGTAATTCAGCACTTGCTTCTCGTCGGTGATGAAAAGAGTCCATACATCATCAAGCACTGGAGACAAGATTGGATTTATGAAAACAAAGACTTCTTGGTTTTTAAGGGTGACAATCAATGGGATTTTAATAAAAAGAAAGGAAATGAAGTAGCGGGAACCTGGACTCAAAAGGTCTACCAGGTAGATGACAGTCCTAGATACGAAGGGAATGGTTCTTGGGTATTTGTAGACGGAAAAACCTATTGGGAAAGCGAATCCAACGCACCGCTTCCTAGACGTGAATACACCCAGCGAAGCGACTACAATATTACATTAAGACGTAATAAGCACATAATAACAAAGGATGGATGGATCCACGACCAAGACAACGATAAAATTATTCATGAAAAAAGAAAAGACGGTGTGCTTTTGGCTCAAGAAAAGGGCTTCAACACCTATAAAAGAGTTAATGTAAAAAGATGTCAGGGAGCAGTTGATTGGTGGGTAGAAAACGAAAAGTATTGGGCCTTGGTGCGAGAATCTTGGTCAGACTTATATAGCAAAAACAAAAACCTTAAATTAAATGAAAAAGTAGACGGAAAAAGGATGTACGAAATACTGTTTGCACTACCTGTGGATACGGACAAGAGAACTATTGAAAAGACTATAAAATCATTTGTGAAATAAGTGCTTAGTAGCAGTCTAATTTGATTTGACCTGACTCTTGATAAAAAGCAACCTCTCTTAAACCCTGAGTCAAACAAACTCCATCTATTTCAGCCAAGACAGCTTGACCCATTGCTATTGATCCACAAATCATAATTAAAGAATCCGTTTCTAGACCTTTCGAGATTAGCTTTGGACACAATGGAATCAACTCTTGAACATAGCGGCTTTTATCCTCTGAAAATATGTTTCGAATTGCTTTAATTTTACCATCCTCTTTTAGAGTATTCAATTCCTCTTCATACAATAAATAATCCTCCTGGGATTTTCCTCCCCAGAATAAATAGATTTCGCGTTTACATTTGTTTTCATGAGCCATTCCTATGAACGGTGCAATACCGGCACCATTAGAAATCAAAATCATTGATTTGAATTTCTTAGGTGCGTGAAAGTTCTTATTCAAAACAATACGCGCTTGAATATGACCTCCAATCACCTGGCTGGACAGGTAACGTGAACAAAGCCCAAAGTGATGTTTCTTGATGTATAGAACAATATTACCATCCGCACCCTTTCCTATTGAATACAATCGCTCTTGACTATCGTTATTCGCTTTCACTGCCAAAAGATCACCAGAAATAAAACTTCTATTTCCAGCTGAGGTAAGACTTAACCTAAAGGTGTCCTTTGGGTGCAAATTGGAATCCGTGATTTCCTGTATTTTAAAATTTGTGTACTTGAAATCATCTTTGACATTTAATTCAGTTCGTTTAATACCATTACTTTCGCACCAAGTATTCTTCCAAAATTCGAATTCACTTTTGGATTGTTGATTCACAAGGTGTAATTCAGTCTGACAGATCGCATGATCAAGTGAATTTAACGCAGCATTCACGTCAATAGCAAACTTGCAAAATTCAGGATAGTTTCTAGACCCAAATCCCAAGACCGAATACTCAAAAGGAGCCTCTTCTTTATCCTTCATTAATTTCTTTAGAAATTTACCTGCATTAGATGGTGCTTCTCCTAAACCATAAGTAGAAGTAATGACAAGAAGCTTGTGCATGTGACTTTTTGGCTTGTAATTGTTTAGGTAATCCAAGTATACACTACGTCCATTACTAATCAGTAAATCGTAGACCGATCGGGCATAACGCATCGTATTTCCATTCTCACTACCGACCAAAATGATAAATTCACTTTTACTCTTTTTAAATGTGTTTACTTTTCGATATTTAAGCCTCTTTAAGCTAATCTGCAATCCAGAAAAGATAAAGAACAGAATACTACAGCAAGCCATGCACAAAACAATGGACCAAGTTACACTCCCCTCGCCAGTGTGTATGGCATAACTCCAGAGCTGAAAGCGCTGCTGAAATTCAAAATTAAATTCACTTAAGGTTTCCCCTGTAAATTGATCAATAAGTAGGTCGCTATTGGTTGTTTTGATTTGAAAATGATCTCCGTCCTCAGGGAATGGAGAAAAGGGAAAAGTAAGTTTATGAAATTCATCCAAAGTAAGCGCTTTAAAGAGGTTTATTTCCCCTGCCTTCATTGAGGTTGATTCTGCCCCGTTATCAGAAGAAAAGGTATGCACTGCGCGTTGCTCTCCAGGCAAGACGTCAAATCGCTCAAGAGAAAGGTAAACCCCCGTTAACGCAATTAAAACAATAGCTACAAGGAATATTCGAGAAATTTGTGCATGCCAGTAGGTATAAAAATCATCCTTACTTAGTTTTCGGAATATATTTAAAACCCCACCTTGTCGTCGCGCCAAAAGAATAACCCCGGTAACGGCTATGAAAAAGAGCAGTAATGAAGAAATCCCAACCATTATTCTTCCTGTTTTCTTTAACAAAAGAGAGCGATGGAAAATCCTTGTTATTCTAAAAATATTTGACTCTGTTTTAGGTTTTGTTACACGCTCGGCGTTATAAGGGTTTACATAAACCGTTTCAGCAAGACCTTTCATCGTGAGTACAGAAGCCTCAATAACGCCTTGCTTCATCTCCAAAGAAAACGTCTCTTTATATTTTGCGGCTATGGAATCGCAAAGCTGCGCTACAGTGATCTCAGAAAGGTCTGCATAATGGGTTTTTTCATTCTCTTTTTGAATGGCTGAAAATGAAAGAATCGCACCACTTATCGAGGCACCAATCAAAAAGAATACACTGATAGAAGCCAAGAATAGATGGCTAAACCTCCATACGGATTGAATCATTGAATAGCTATAAATCTAACGTACCGTATATACCCCTTACCTTCCGATTTTTTAGCGAGATTGGATTTGTTCAATTTAAGCTCAAGATCTTTTTCATAATAATCTTTATCTTCAACCGCACTCTCAAAACGGAGCTTATAGCCTTTATTAATTTTACTCTTATCTAGTGTAAGAATAAACATAGAGCGTTCTCCCCCACCAACAGTAGCTCCGCTTATACCGTCTAGTTTCGTGCGCTTTTTACCATAAAACTTCCACCAAGAATCGATCTCATAAAACCACTCAGAATCATCTCCAAGGACGTATAAGGTCTTTTCATAATCCCCCCTAGGATTTATAAGTGAAACAATTACATATGCTCCCTCACCAGTATAATTCTTTATTTGGATCATGCACTTGTACTGAACCTCTCCGACAGGCATATCACTTGCGGTAAGACTAGTTATAAGTATTGCCAAACTCAAATAAACAAATAGCTTTTTCATATTACGGAACTAAAATTTTCAAATCCTCAGGATTCTTATTCATGAGCTCATTTTCAATGGCTAATTCGTATGCATTTTCACCGAATTGAGTTGTTGCCATTTTATCAGCACCTGCCACCAACATACTTTTTATAAAATTAATGTTTTCTCCGCTCATAGCAGCCAAATGCAAAGGAGTCATTCCATCTTTATTTTTCTGATTAATATCGAGATCATGTTTGAGAATTAGATCCATAATTTCCCAATCTTCATGTTTCAACGCTTTATGCACAAGCGTACTTCCCTCATTATCAACCAAGGAAAAAAAAACCTACGGACATTACAAATCCCGCTATTATGTGTATTATTTTATTCATGTCGTTTTTTTGACAAAATTACGTACCAGAAGCCCATTGTGTCAATACCATAAAGATGGTATTTTGAATCATTCTAAATAAGGGGATTGAAAAGCTCATGACATGACTTCAAAACAATACTCAAGGTTGTGTATATTTACTTCATGAATCAGAAACACTTTATTTCTTTTTTCTTTTTTCTTTTCTCTATCCTTTTACATGGTCAAAATAATCTAAGTACGCGCAAGATTCATGAAAAATGGATGTTTCGCAACACCAAAGATTCAACCTTACTAGAAGCGCGGATCCCAGGGTGTATACATACGGACCTGATGAGAAATAATCTCATTGAAGACCCTTACTACAGACTCAATGAAGGCGATGTGCAATGGGTTGACAAGCAAGACTGGCTCTACCAAACTAGCTTTATTCTCAATCGGCAAGAATTTAACAGACAAAATCACGAACTGAAATTTGAAGGTCTTGACACTTATGCCACTGTTTATTTGAATGACAGCATGATTTTGAAGAGCAACAACATGCACAGAACCTATACTGTGGATGTCAAACACTTTCTCGTTGAAGGTTTAAATTCCCTTAAGGTTTTACTTGAGTCTCCAATTAAAAAAGGGCTTGAACTTTATGACGATTTAGACTATACCCTACCCGTATCTGCAAATGACCAAGCTGAAACAGGAGGAGTTCCAGGAGGGAAACGAGTCAATGTGCATACCAGAAAAGCAGCCTATCATTATGGTTGGGACTGGGGCCCTAGATTGGTTACTTCCGGTATATGGAGACCTATCAAATTGATTTCTTGGGATGATTTTAGAATATGTGATTTTAGACTAAAGACGAGTCTCAAGGGAGATGTAGTGACTGTAATGACTCAAATTGAAATAGAATCTAGTATTAACAACATCAATACACTTCTTGAATTACAGCTTGACGATGAAATAATTAGCACTTCTAAGCTTCGAATTCAAAAAGGAAAACAGCAATTCAGTGTTCCGATTAAAATAGATAATCCACAACTTTGGTGGCCTAATGGTCTAGGCAAACAACACCTTTATCATATTAAAGTAAATCTAAAGCGTAAAGAAACAGTGAGCACTGTATCTGAGGATTTTGGCATTCGCAATATTGCACTTGTTGGAGACAGTGCAAAGGGTCAACCCAATTTCTATTTCATGGTCAACGGTATCCCAACATTTGCTAAGGGAGTGAATTATATTCCTCAGGACATCTTCTTGCCCAATGTAAAAAGAACCGATTATGAACGGATACTCGGGGCAGCAGCTGATGCCAATATGAATATGATTCGAGTTTGGGGTGGTGGTGTATATGAGGATGATCATTTTTACGACCTCTGCGACTCATTGGGACTCATGGTATGGCAAGATTTTATGTTCGCTTGCGCCATGTACCCTGGTGACGATGCTTTTTTAGAAAATGTGAAACAAGAAGCGATTGACAACTATAAGCGAATTAGCAAGCATCCAAGTATTGCCTTGTGGTGCGGGAACAATGAGGTTTTAGCGGCATGGAAGCGATGGGGCTGGGAAAAAGCAGCGATCAAAGAACAATCTCCTGAGATTGCTAAAAGAATTTGGAAAAACTATGACACCCTATTTCACCACATTCTCCCAAGTGTAGTTTACGACGATCATCCTAGATTCGAGATGCCTAGAAATAATTACAGTATTGACTATTGGGCATCATCCCCAAGTGCTTCTGAGGGTGTTCCAGAGGAATACACACACGGTGACACACATTATTGGGGTGTTTGGTGGGGAAAAGAACCTTTTAAAAATTTCAATACGAATATTTCAAGCTTTATGAGTGAATATGGTTTTCAATCATTTCCGGAATACGCAAGCTTTAAAAAATATGCCAAGAAACAGGACAGAAGCATCTACTCAGAAGTAATGAAAGCGCATCAACGCTCGAGTATTGGAAATGCGACCATTGAAGAATATATGAAACAATCCTTCCGCAAACCTATTGGTTTTGAAGAGCAATTATACATGAGCCAGCTTTTACAAGCAGATGGTATGCAGATTGGAATTGAAGCACACAGAAGGAATAAAAGCAAATGTATGGGGTCATTATACTGGCAGTTAAACGATTGTTGGCCTGGCGCTTCTTGGTCCAGTATAGATTATTATGGGAAATGGAAAGCCTTACACTACAAAGTAAAAGAAGCCTTTGCCCCTGTTATCGTAAGTCACGAGTTTGTGAACGGTAATCTTTTGCTTAGCGTTGTATCTGATTTGACAGAAGTGTTCGATGGGGAGCTAAATGTAACCCTTTCAGAATTCAAAGATATTGACAAAATCTTAAGCTGGAAACAGAAAGTAAGCTTAAAGCCCTATGAATCGAAAGTAGTACTTACCATCCCTAAAGATGGATTACCCAAAGATGAGGACCAATTGTATACCTACCTTCAATTATACTTGACGGATCAAAAAGGTATTCGTGCATCGAAAAACGTCTATTTCAAGCCTTTCAAGGAAATTGAACTCCCCCGCCCTAACCTTAACTTTTCAGCTAGATGCGACAAGAGCAATAAACTTTACGTAACTATTAAAGCCGATCATTTTGCAAAAGGAATACATGTCACCTGTAACAGTGAACTTAATTTTTCTGAGAACTTTTTCGACCTCCCCATCAATGGTAAAAAAACAATTTCAATTCAGCTTGACCCATTAACAGATGTTGATGCCGTAATCAATTCAATTAAGCTTAGAAGTCTTTGGAATAGTATACGCTAGTTATTATTTTTGAAACTAATTTTTTTCTTAAACATTACTACATTTTCAATGTTGTTTACAAACAATAAATAATTATGAAAAAACTCATTATTTACTCCTTAACCCTATTATCGTTTATTATTTCAAATAGATGCAATGCTCAAGAAACGAATGAGCAACTCGGTGCCTGGTATATGTATTTCTACAATACCACCTTCAAGGAATGTCCATGGGGTATTCAAGGTGACGTACAATATCGAAATTGGAATCTAGGCGGTGATCTCGAACAACTACTTATTCGGAGTGGAATCACCTACAAACCCGAAAATACACAAGTCAAGTTTACCTTAGGTTATGGTAACATTACTTCGGGTTCAATTGGAACAAGTAATGCAACTTCGAGTGAGCATCGCATTTATCAAGAAGCGTTATACCCTGTGAAATTCGGGAATAGAATTTACACCAACCATAGATTTCGATACGAGCAACGGCTTGTAGAAAACCAAGACCTTCGTACGCGCTATCGATACAATCTATTTCTTAATATTCCTTTAAACAAAAAAACATTAGAAAAGAATACATTATACCTCGCCTTTTACAATGAGATTTTCATCAATGGGCAGAGAAATATTGGCGAAAATAATTCAGTTGAAATCTTTGACCGAAACAGAGCCTATGCAGCTGTTGGATATGTAATTAAAGATGGACTTAGGGTTCAATTGGGTATTATGAATCAAACCACAGATAAGCAAGGTAAAAACCAGTTTCAAGTTAGTTTGCATCATAAGTTTTAATTGGTTTTAACAAAAAGTTTCAACGCAAAATATCCAATGTGTAAATAGGAATAAAGAAAAGATAATCTGATTGATTACTTTTAGAATAACTCTTGCTCTATTGCATTAGTCTCTGAATAATAAATTAAAATGATTTGATATGAAACGTATACTCTGTGCTTTCTCCATTTTTGCATTCTCAATTCAAGCTATTGCCCAAGAAAGAAGTCTTCCAGATAGTGTTTCTTGGGACTGGTTGGACCTCTATTATCCTGGCGACACTGTATTAACTAAAAAGCTTTTAGACTTTTATGAACTCCTAGACCATCCATTGAACGCGCTTTCTGTTGAGCACCTATATCGGGAGCAAGATGAACTCCACTACTGGATGAGAGATAGCATCAATATCGAATATACAGACTATAAAAAATATGAAAATGACACAGAAGACGCTATTCAATATTTTATGGACAAGAAAATGCCCGGATTTGTATTTGGATGCGCTGCTGAGTGTACCATGTTTGATGCTACTGTAAATTACAACTTAATACTCGAAGCATGTAAGAAAACAAAGTCTGCAGAAGACGATAGCGCTATGGCTATTATTATTGACATATGGGGAATGGTACCAAACCACCCTTCATTTCAATTGGTAGAATGCTGTGCTTGCAGAGGGACAAATGATTTAGGGTCAGGACTACAATACAAATTGCTGAAGCGAATAAAAGCCTTTACTTCCAAAACCAGTTTATTTGGAAAAGAAATGAATGAATTGAAACAAATGATCAAACGTCATATTCTTTGGAACGATGGATATCGACACACTAGAGCTTCTATTTTGAAGGAGCTTGAACTCGTCAAGCCCATGCTTGAGTTTAATGAAAGGGAGCTGATTGCGCTTAAACGTGCCGAAACAAAAATTGCAGAGAATGTATACGACGATCCTAACACCCCAAACCACTAAACAAACATAGCTACCCGTTAGGAGTAGCTATGCCTCTATATAAAAAAATGTAAACTCTAGACTTACGCCTCACACATCACGCAATCTTTCTTTTGCTTGAATTTTTGTGCAGCATTCATACTGTGTTGGTAATACAATGATTTAAGACCTAGTTTCCAAGCCGTTATATATAACTTATTAATGTCTTTAATTGGCATGTCTGGATGAACAATAATGTTAACTGACTGACCTTGATCAATATATTCTTGTCGATTTCCCGCTTGGTATATAATGTCCATTTGGTCAATCTCAGAGTAGGTTTTAAATACTTCTTTTTCTTTCTCCGATAAGAACTCTAAATGCTGAACAGAGCCATCTTTGTCTCTAATTGAGTGCCAAATCTCAGTTGTGTTTTTACCTTTCTCCTCTAACAAGTCCAATAAGAAAGGATTCTTAATCGTCGTTTTTATCTTTGCAATGTCTTTCACGTAGATATTTGACCATATTGGCTCAATACCTTGAGAGACTTGACCTAAAATAAATGCAGATGAAGTTGTTGGTGCAATTGCGTTTAGCGTTGCATTTCTTCTACCATATCCCTTCAGAACCTCTGGCTCACCAAATCGATCTGCCAACTCTCCTGAAGCTTTATAAGAACGTTCTTTTATAAACTTAAAGATCTCCGTATTTAAATCAAATGTCTCTTGGCTATTGAAAGGCATCATTTTAGACTGAAGCAAAGAGTGCCACCCAAGAACACCTAGCCCTAGAGCACGATTTTCTTTAGCGAAATTATAAGCACGTTCCATGAATAAAAATGTCTGATTGTCCTCACGATCACTTGAATCTCTGTATACTTCTAGTTTGTTGATAAACTCAGTAATTACAGCGTCCAAGAAATAAACCATCGTTTCAACAGCATCTGTGTCTTTCCATTTGTCATAATGCATGACATTTAGTGAGGATAATACACAAACAAAAGACCATTTATCATTTGATGGTAGCATGATCTCTGTACACAGGTTACTCGCATGTATCTTGTGGTCTTTATCCTTGTATACATCTGGCGCACCTTTATTCGCTTTGTCATTAAAAAAGATGTAAGGATAACCAATTTCCCCACGTCTTTGAATCACTTTTGCCCAAATCTTTCTTTTCTCTTGATCTCCTGAAATCATTGATTCCATCCAAGCATCTGAAACCGTAACACCATGTGTAAGTTCTTGAATTGGATTTCCTTCAGTACCGATATCCAGGAATTCAGAGATGTCATTATGCTCAACAGGTAAATAAGGCGAGAAACGCCCGCGTCTAACAGAACCCTGACTCACAACATCAACCATTGTTTCAAAAAGCTGCATAATATGCACTGCTCCTGAAGCTTTACCATTATTCTTTACCGGAGCTCCTCTATGTCTAATATTTCCGAAATACCCAGAAGTCCCTCCACCAAGCTTGGACATCATTCCTACCTCAGATTGAGTAAATAAAATATTACCCATATCATCAGATACGTTTGAGCCAAAGCAACTGATGGGCAATCCACGCTCTTTTCCGAAATTAGACCAAACCGGAGACGCTAATGAAAAGAAACCCTGAGACATATAGCGGTAAAACTTATCACTATAACCTTCAATTCCTAGAAGTTCTTCTGCTCTATTCGCTATTTCACGAATTCTATGTTCCGGCGACACACCCGGAGTCAAATAGCCAGCATGTAAGAAATTTCTACTATGCTCAGTAAGCCAATCAAATGATTTATCTTCTTGCTGTGCTTTAAGACTTTCTTCCCTTGCTTTTATTAAAACATCTTCCTTGAGGTCTCTTTGACCTTTAAAATCTTTATCTGTATTATTTTGTATTTTTTTATCCATCTTAAAAAAGGTCGTCTGCGGTTATACTTTGTGTTCTCTTACTGTAGTTGATTGATCTCTTTACAAAAAAGTCACCGTGTTTTGTTCCAATAATCTCATCGTTAAACCATTCGGTTTCTTTTAACAAATCTTCATTCGTTTCAAACACTTTCTGTATACCAATACTTTCTAAAGATCGATTAAATCGGTCTTTTATAAATTCATTTACTTGTTCTTTTGGTAAAAAGTCTAGTTCACCTTTTTCGAAGATCCAGTCAATAATACCACTTTCGGCTTTAAATGCTTTTCGACACATGTCTTGAATTCTGCTCGCGTATTCAGCATCGAACCATTCTGGGTTTTCCTTCTTAATGATTTTGATTAAATCGATTCCGAAATCTCCATGAATCTGCTCTTCTTTAGAGGTCGCTTCAACTACGTTAGAAACTCCTTTTAGCATATTCCTGTGCTTATTGAAAGCCATGATGATCAGGAATTGAGAGAACAATGAGACATGCTCTATAAATAAAGAGAACAGTAAAACTGACTCAGAATACTCTTGTACGTCATCACTTTTAGAACTCGACAATGCTGTTTCTAAGTAACGCACTCTACGCATGATTACCGGTTTCTTTTTGAGTGATTCAAACTCACTATTTAGACCAAGTATTTCAATAAGGTGTGAATAAGCATCGGCATGACGTACTTCACTCTCTCCAAAAGTTGCCCCAACGGAACCAACCTCGGGCTTCGGGATCTTTTGATAAATATCACCCCAAAAACTTTTTACAGCAACCTCAATTTGAGAAATCGCAAGCATGGTATTCTTAATTGCGTTACGCTCAAGATCTGTAAGCTGGGTTTTGAAATCCTGAATATCACTCGTGAAATTAAATTCAGAGTGAATCCAATACGAATGCCTAATCGCTGAAACATATTCATACAACTCAGGGTATTCGTAAGGCTTTAGATTGATTCTTTTTTCAAAAATATTTCGCTTTCTTTTTTGAGTTTGCTCATTTCTATATAAAATGTATGCTTTCGCAACATCTAAAAATTCGCTTCGCATTAATCTTTGTTCCACAACATCCTGAATCTCTTCAATGCTGGGTAAATAATTTGCAATTCTTTCATTGCGCTCCATCAGGGATTCATAAACCCCTTTTGAAATCTTAGTCGCATCTACAATATCTCCGTGGTTAGCAGAATCCATTGCTTTGAGGACCGCTTCGGTAATCTTATTTAGATCAAACCGCTCTTTCGAGTAATCTCGTTTTATAACATTTTCAAACACCATATCTCTCTTATTTTAACCCCTTATCAATACGAATCTAAGAGTTATTATAGCTGATTTGAGAAAAAATTACTATCGCTTTTCAACAACGATAGTTGATAACTTCATAATGTCTGATAAATCAATCAACTAAGTCATGAGACTTCATTTTTTACATAAAATAGGATGACTGCTTACCGTGAAAAAAAATAATTAAAAACACATCTTTTTCTCTCTGTGAACCATTTTTTTTATGCATAAAAAATGCTAAAAAGGAAAATTATATTCGAAAGATGAAAACCGAGGTTGACAGCACCTGTTTTGTTCATGAACCTTTTCTAAGCTAATAAGTGTTTTAGGGATAAACATTAAAGGAAATTCGTTAGAAGTAAAATCAAGACGCTTTACTACTTGTAAAAATACCCTTGAGGTTTAGTAAAAAACAATGGATGCAATCGCAAACGCAAGCATCGCCTTATATATGTTATTGATGAGATTAAATTGGGTAGGCGTCTTGGAGGCTCTCAATATAAACGTCGAAACAAAAATCAATAGAAAGCTGGCCCCAAAATAATAGACAATATCTTTATGTAGAATATTTGGACTCAGCACCAGAATCATGACCATGGATGCAATCATAAAAGATAATATGATGTACTTGCATTTTCTGATCCCAAAGATGATCGGGATACTTTTCTCGCCAACAATCAAATCACCCTTCAAAGAAACCATGCGCTTGATCACCTCTCGCGTAATTGTAAGGGCAAAGATATACCCAACAAAAAGCAGAATAGTCAAATTGGTATTCATGTAATATATACTGACACTCGCGAAAGGAGCGATTGTAAGGATAGATGCCCCAATCTCTCCGGTTAAGGGCTTCTTTCTTAATTTATGGGAATAGAACCATAGGCCAAAAGAAAATACAGCATTCAACACAAATACTTTCCAACCTGAAAAGGCTGAGAGCAACAAGCCAGAAACCAATAAGATCACATAAGAGTTAAAGCAAAAGGACTTGCTTACGACCCGGCCAAAAATCGTCTGACTAGGCTGGTTGACCATGTCTTTCTCAAAGTCATAAAAACCATTAATAATGTACCCCGCCATTACTAAACAAGATATACCTAAGACATTCATATGTAGATAGATATCACTTAAAAGATCAAGTTTTGGTATATCAGGGTTTAGCATATAAATAGCGCTCAGATAAAGCGCACAGGTTAGCACAAAAACATTGTACCACCGGACCAAAGAAAGCATCGCAAATGCCTTTACTAAAAAGCGTTCCCTCCTTGATTTAAAGGTGGGACGAGTTGTGTTAAAATCTGTGGATGACATTTAATGGATACCCTTCTAATTTAGACTTAGCAGCTTCAATATCTTCAGTAAAACCAAGAATGAACCCTCCCCCACCAGAACCACATAGCTTTAAGTAATAGGCGTTAGAATCAATACCTTCTTGCCATAACTTATGGTATAGCTTAGGAATCATTGGCTTGAAATGCTCCAATAGAATTGATGAGAGTCCTTTCATATTTCGCAACAAAGGCTTTGACTCCTTATTGAGAAATGCGTCTATACACGCATCGTTGTACTGCTTGAATTTACCTTTGAGCATTTTCCTGAAACCCTCCTCCTTACAACGCTCCATAAAGTGCTGAACAAGTGGCTGTGTTTTTCCTGTCGCACCCGTATTCATTAAGAATATCGCCCCCTTACCCGTATTGGATTCAGGAAGACCAACGGTCCCAAGTTCTTCTTTTGACTTGATCAGAACAGGTAGATTGAGGTAACAAATTAAAGGATCTAAACCAGAGCTTCTGCCGTGAAAATAAGACTCAAGTGTACCAAATGTTTTCTTGAGCTCTACAAACTTGTCATTACTAAGGTCTTTTGAGGACTCAATTTTACCCTCACAGTAATGATCGTAAATTGCAGCAACAATGGCTCCCGAACTACCCACACCAAAACCTTGCGGTATACTGGAATCGAAATGCATGCCTTTATCAAGGTCTGTACTTAATTTATTAAGGTCTAAAGCACAAGGAAGCTGCCCCTGATTATCGAGGGCAACGAGATACTTTAAAAATTTCTTTAGGTTTTCGTTGGATTTTTCAGAGCTCGCATCTGGCGTCTCACTAAACAAAAGCTTTCCGTTGTAATCATTATAGGGAATAGAGAGCCCCATTGAATCGTGAATGATTCCGTATTCTCCGAAGAGAAGTATTTTACTATAGTACAAGGATTGTTTAAGCATAATGCTCCATTTTTAGTAGCGGCCCGTTTCCAACTTCATCACAAATATACTGCTCATTTTGACAGTAAGCAATTAATTCATCTTGGATAAACTGTAGGGCAAGCTGTTTAAATTCAGCAGGATAAAGCAAATGAACGTTCGCTCCTGCATCTAAGGTGATCGTAAAAGGAATCTTGTCTGATTCGCGTTTCTCCCATACCTTATGAATGATACTCAAGGTATTGGGTTTAAAGAGCATGAAGTAAGGATCAGAAGTCATCATCATCGCATGAAGCGTAAGCGCTTCCTTTTCCACTAACCGGTTAAAATCCAAAATGTTCCCATCTTTGAGGATTTTTTGTAACTCAAGCATGTGGTCTTTGGCTTGTGCAAATCGATTTTCTGCAAAAGGATGGTCGTTCATCAGATCGTGACCTAAAGTCGAACTCACCTTCTTCTCCCCTTTATCTACTAGTAATATCGTGTCTTGGTAGCTTTTAAAAACATCATGAACATCATCGTATGGAATCGCGAAATCATTGCTGCTCCCTTTGTAATCTTCATGTCCCCCCCAGACCCCCATTGGCCCATAAACAGATCTACAAACACTACCTGAACCTAAACGACTCAAGAAAGAAGCTTTCTTATAAAAAGTATCTTCAGACATATCGGAAGCTTTTCTTTCAATACTTAATACGCAAAGCGCTAAAGCGCTAAAGCCTGAAGCGGAAGAAGCAATTCCACTGCTGTGCGGAAATGTGTTTTCGGTTTCAATCTTGAATGCGTAATTCTTGACATAAGGGCAATAGCTTTCTATTCGCGCAAAGAAGGTCTCAATCTTTTTTAAGAAAGAAGGATTCTCCTCTCCATCAACAAACACGCAAACGCTCCGCTTGTCTGACTTCTCAAAAGAAAGTTTCGTAGCTGTATAGCAATTGTTTAATGTAAAGCTAATAGATGCATTAGCAGGAAGTTGTACCGGCTTCTTCCCCCAATACTTCACAAGAGCAATATTTGAAGGGCTTTGCCAAGCAACCGCTCCCGTCTCTGGGAAAGGGCCTAAGTTTTGGCATGTGAAGTTGTCTTGCTGCATTGAGTTTAAATCTAAGGGTTTGTAAAGAGCCGAATCAAAACCGGGAAATTAATTATCAACATCGAAATCATGAAATCTTATTTCTCTAAAATTAAAGTGGTAAACTCATGAACAACTTCATATCCTTTGTCTGTAAAATAAGAACGGTCGCTTGACGTCCCTGTGGCCAAAATAAAATCCCCTCCCCATGCGCCAAGAGACTTAATAGCCCCGGTATAGTCAGAGAAATAAAGTGCCTTTGCGGTAGGGTAACCGAGTACATCGCTCATGATATCTTCGTGCTTGTCAATCGCATTATTAAAGTCCGTGATTGAATCCGCTACCATCATTTGCTTCGTAATTACAGATATTTTGGAAACAATCGAAGCCATGTCCAACTGAAGTTTTCGCTCTTGGTATTTACGGACCTCACGACTGCTCTTTTGTTTGGTATTAAGAAACACAAAGAACAAAGATGTTTTAAAGGAAGGATTCCAGTCTACAGGTTGTACAATTGCTTTATTACCCGAAAGCTGATAGGTGATCGCGGTGTCGTTCAGTCCGCATGCAATGTCATAACCACTACCATTACTAACCTTGAAATGCAAAGCCATGGCATCAATCATAAAACATTGCGCTACACAGCACAATAGTGTCGAGCTCGAACCCAAGCCCCAATCGTTTGGAAACTCGAGCCTTGTGATCACCATGCCTCTAAAGGACTTGACCGCGGATGAAAGCCCCGCAGCTGCTATAAGAATCTCTTGTAATGTATTTGCTTTTTGAGGATCTACACATTCAAGTACAGAGAAATCAGTCGCGTTAAATTGTGCTTCAAACCAAACCCGTCCCTCCACATCCAAACTTTTCCAATGTAAGATGTCGGAAGTATTCTCTTCATAACAGAGCTCCTGCCCTCTTTGTGTTGGTAAAGCAAGGGATATACTACCATCAAGAACAGTGTACTCTCCACTGATCAATAGCTTTCCGTTTGCCCTATAGGTTTTCACTTGTTTTGGTTTTGTAAATCATTCTGCGTAATCCCTCTAAGTGAACAGAAATAATCTACCACTGCCTTGTGGGAAACCACCTTGTCTGCAAAATGGTCCTTGATGATTTTACGCTCCTCGAGTGTTCCACCCAACTGGTTGATGATGTTAAGCAAGTGCATTTTCATGTGCCCTTTCTGGATTCCTGTAGTTACTAATGAACGCACGGCGCCAAAGTTCTGCGCCAAACCGACACAAGCAATGATCTTCATGAGTTGCGCTGCATTAGGCTTGCCGAGTAATTGGTGTGCAAACTTCACCATAGGATGCAAGGCCGTTAAACCTCCGATTGTACCCAAAGCCATTGGGACCTCAATCCAGAACCTAAAAATTCCGTCTGTAATGTCTACATGAGTCAAGCTGCTGTAACTACCATCCTTGGCGGCATAGGTATGGCCACAGGCCTCAATAGCTCTAAAGTCATTTCCTGTCGCAATAACCACGGCATCAATTCCATTAAATATCCCTTTGTTATGCGTGGTCGCTCTGTAAGGCTCAATCTTGGCTACGTGAATCGCTTGCTCAAATTTCTTAGCGAACTCCTCAGGAGAAAGATCTGTCCCCTCCGTAAGGCTTTCAATAGGACATGACACCTCTGCACGAACGAGACACTCAGGTGTATAATTACTCAAAATACACATGATGATCATAATCTTTTTATCAGCTTCAGCAAGCACACTGCGTTCAATCTCATGCTGTAGAATCTTTGAGAACTCTTCCAAAATACTGTTGATGAAATTGGCACCCATTGCTTCACAGGTCTCAAACTTGGCCATCAGCTGGTAGTAGTTTGGTTCGTCATCAGTTTTATTGATGAGCTGTATGTCTAAAATCCCGCCACCACGTCTGCGCATGTTGGTGGTTAGGTCATTGGTTCCTTCAATAAATTTATTCTTTATGGACTCAAAAAAATTGACAAGTGTTTCGTACTCCCCGTACCAAGCAAAGTGCACATGCCCAACCTTGGTTGTAGAAAGTACTTCAGCCTTGAAACCCCCTCGCTGCATCCAAAAGGTAGCATTCTTAGCTGCGGCTGCAACTACAGAGCTCTCTTCAATAGCCATGGGTACACAGAAAATTTGGTCGTTGATCAAAAAGTTTGGTGCAATACCAAAAGGTAAATAGAAATTAGAGATCGTGTTTTCAATAAACTCATCGTGGATCTTCTGTACCTTTTCATCGTTATGCCAGTAGCTCTTTAAAAGCCCCACGCATTCCTCGTCTCCTCCAAGATATTCATTGGCAATCCATTCCATTTTAGCTTCCTTAGATAGCTTGGAAAAGCCTTTTACAGATTTCTTCGTCATTCTTTCTTATTTGAAATACAAAGTTAATCGTTTCCATTGTATAGATAAGCAATTCATTTGTTGAGTTTTAAACAGGTTTTCGACCTTAACGTTCAGAAGCATGACTAATTAAAATTTAGTATTTCGATATAATTCTGAAACAGTAAATAAACGTAATACGTTTGGTCAATATGCTTCAATAGTGAAAAAAACTATCTGAAATCATAGTTCCGAATACCGTCTAAAACAATAG
>CAJJCU010000087.1 GCA_905182775.1 uncultured Flavobacteriales bacterium | reverse complement strand
CATGTCCCCATTGAGATATGCAATGTGCTTCATCTATAATGACTTGAGAGACATTCATTGCTTTGAATCGTTCAATAAATAAGGGTGTTTCTAGTCTTTCAGGAGAGAGGTAAAGAAAGGTGTAACTTCCAAATCTTGCATTATCCAATGTGATGTCAATATCCCGGTAGCTCATGCCTCCATATAGTGCTGCGGCTTTAACTCCTCTAGAGACAAGCTGTGCCACTTGATCCTGCATCAAGGAGATTAAAGGGGAAACGACAAGGGTCACTCCATCCTTCGCCATGCCAGGTATTTGGTAGCATATAGACTTTCCGCCACCTGTAGGTAAAAGTGCGAAAACATCATTGCCCTCAATCAAGTCATCAATTATAGCCTCTTGACCCAGTCGAAAATGGTCATGACCCCAGGTTTCTTTAAGAATTTTATGCGGTGAATCCATTGATTGGCTTGGCTTTTGTTTTTGGGTACGCTTTTTGCTAGAGATTGCCTTGAATTATCCACGTATAAACCTTATATTTGCAACCCGTAAATCAAAACTATATGGCCACAGAACTATTTACTTTTCCAATAACTAAGACCTCTGATTCAAAGATAAAATATTTTGATTGGGACCATCTTGATTTTGGTAAGAATTTCTCTGACCATATGTTTATAATGGAATATAAGGATGGTGCTTGGTGTCCTGGAGAAATTGTTCCTTTCGCTAATATTAGCATGCATCCAGCAATGTCTGCTTTGCATTATGGTCAATCTATATTCGAAGGTTTAAAAGCCATAAGGACAGATGACAATCAGATCAATGTTTTTCGACCTGATATGAATGCCAAAAGATTTGATGAATCTGCAAAGCGAATGTGTATGCCTCCATTGCCGGAAGGCTTGTTTGTTGAAGCGGTTCGTCAATTGGTAGGATTGGATTCGGAATGGGTAACAACCCGTGATGGTCATTCGTTGTATATTCGACCGTTTATGTTTGGAACAGATGAATTGGTTGGTATTCGCCCATCTGAGACCTATAAGTTTATAATTATAACGACTCCTGTTGGGCATTATTATTCTGAGCCTGTCAATGTGAAGATTGAAAAATATTATACAAGAGCTGCATCTGGTGGTGTAGGTAGGGCTAAGGCTGCTGGTAACTATGCTGCATCTATGTATCCTGCGCAACAAGCCATGAAAGAAGGTTACCATCAATTGATATGGACAGATGCTGCGTCGCACAAGTATATTGAAGAGTCTGGTACGATGAATGTTGTGTTCCAAATTGGAGACAAGCTGATTACGCCAGATGAAAACCATGATACTATATTAAGAGGAATCACGAAAAAAAGTGTTTTAGCGATTGCTGCAAAATGGGGTATTGAGATTGAGGAGCGCATGATTACTGTCGAAGAAGTTATTGAAGCAGCTAAAAATGGCACACTCAAGGATGCTTTTGGAGCAGGAACAGCGGCAACGATTGCGCCCATTGCAATGATTGGATACGACGACGAGAAATATGTATTACCTCCTGTTGAGGATCGTGAGATTTCCAATAGAATCAAGAAGTATTTAGGAGATCTAAAGGCGGGTCGTATTGAGGATGAGTTTGGTTGGAATTTCATTGTCTGATCTGGTGTCACGAGTTTTCTAAATTTATAATGATGAAGTATTTTTTACTGTTTTTATTTTCGTTTTTTTACAATTCTTTTTTTTCCCAAAACTATATTGATATTATTGCTCAAGAATCCTGTTCTTGTATTGAGAAGCTTCCAGAGATAGAGGGGAAAGAAGCAAAAACCATGCGCATGGGTTTGTGTATGATTGAAGCTGCGGGGCCCTATAAAGATGAGCTCTATAATGACCATGCGATTGATTTTTCTAAAATTAATGAGTCTGCTGGAGAAGAGTTAGGCTTGTTGATCGGTATGAAAATGGCTAGTTTTTGTCCGGAAATATTGATGTCGATGGCAACAGATCAAATGAACGACTCAGAAGATGAATCGGAGGATTTGTACTTTGAGGGTAAGGTGATCTCTATCGATACCGAGGGTTTTGTTTGTTTTACAATAAAAGATGAAAATGGCCGTGTTTCCAAGTATTATTGGTTGACCTACGTCGATTCAGAAATGAACTTAGAAAATTCATATGAATCGCTTCTAGGAAGAGAAGTTGTTGGTGAGTATCGTGTTATTGAGTTCTTTGACCCTAGAATCAAAGAGTACCGAAACATGAACGTTTTAAGCTATATAGATCTTTAATTTCTTTTCAATTCTATATATACTGGTAAGTGGTCTGAATAGCCGTCAAGGTATTTGCTTCCGCCATAAGTCCTGAAAGGCACTTTGTTCCCCTTGTATTCTGTAATCAGGTATTCAGGTGTGTAGATGACACCGGCTCTTGGATTTATCCTCAATCTAGAGGCTTGAAAGCCCTGAGACACAAGAATGTGGTCTAAGATATTCCATTTCCCTTTATAGGAGTTGGTTCCCCCGTATGAATTTGAAGTCTTTGTAATGCATGGCTTTAGAATCTCCTGAAGTTTTTGAACGGATTCATTCGCTGGGTAGTCGTTTAAGTCTCCCATCAAGAGTATTGGGGTATTGGGGTCGTCAAATAGAAGAGAATCAATAAATAACTTGGCTTCAGTCGCTGCTTTTATTCTTTTAGGGGCGCTTGCTATTGTTCCGCCTCTTCGGCTCGGCCAATGGTTCACCATTGCGAAAAAAACCTCCTTTTTATAGGAAAGTTTCGCCCATAAAATATCTCTTGAAGTTGGCTTGTCTTGGCTTGGTAAGTTAAAACGGATAAAACCTTTATCTAGAAGCGTTAGTTTTTTTGTATTATAAAGCATTCCAACATCTATGCCTCTTGCATCTAAGCTATTGAAATGAATGGTTTTATAGTTTTTAAGTTTCTTGTTGTTATGAATAATATCTTGAATGACGTCTTCGTTTTCTATCTCGCAAAGCCCAATGAGCATTGGAGTTTTTAGCGCACAAATAACCTTGTTGATATGGTTTATTTTTGTTTTGTAACGTTCTGATGTCCAAAGTTTTCTTCCGTTAGGCAAGAATTCTTCATCATTGTTTGGACCGTCAATGGTGTCAAAAAGGTTTTCTACATTATAGAAGGCAATGCGTTCAGTTTTTTGAGCATTGCAAATACCAATAAATAGAATGATGAAAAAAGGTGATAGTAATTTGCTCATGTTCTTATTAAAATTGCTCGAGTATTTTGATGCGTTCGTCAATAGGAGGGTGTGTCGCAAAGATACCATAACAATACTATAAAAACATAGAGGTTAAAATATATTTTTATCTATCGTGTATTCTTGCAAATACATAGCTCCCTGAACCGTTCTCTGCGCCTAATAAGCCATAACCAAGCGCTGCAGAACCCGTTGCTGTGTTGCTGGCATTTTCTAGATTTGTCCCACTGAGATATAACAAATCATTGACCTGAAAAACAGTACTATTTCCTTTTATCTTGAAATTCCAACCTGGTCGATTAAGTGAGTTATCCGATGTAAAATAAAATCTTAAGTATCGTGTACCGGGAGCAATTATTGCTGGGAGGATTTGCAGAGCCATTTGGCTTCCATTGTTATTGGAAATAGGGTTTAACGGACCAAATACAAATGGCTCTGACCCG
>CAJJCU010000086.1 GCA_905182775.1 uncultured Flavobacteriales bacterium | reverse complement strand
ATAATTCTTATTGTCCTCATAACAGGTGTTATTGCATTAGCGCAGCTTGTAAGAGTATATGAGTTAACATACAAACTCAAAAATCGTGGTGAACATGAAATCCCTAATCGTGATAACAATCTAAATGCCAAATTAATGCTTGGTTTTATGATGTTTCAGTTTTTGGGCTTCATTTACCTAATGCTTAAATACGGATGGACTGGCCGAGGAGAGCCGGCATCCCTTCAGGGGGTCGAAACAGATTGGCTTTTAAATGTCAACTTTGTGATCATCATTATGGTTTTCTTTATCACGAATGGCTTGCTATTCTTTTTTTCTTACAAATATGTCAGAAAGCCAGGTGTCAAGGCGACGTTTATTTCACATAATAATAGAATAGAGATTATTTGGACAATTGTTCCAGCTATTGTTTTGGGGGTAATTATTATTCTAGGTCTTAATTCGTGGAATGATCTTACCGCTCAATCTTCGAAAAAAGCGGAGCGGATTGAACTATTTGCTTATCAGTTTGCCTGGATTGCGAGGTATTCAGGAGAAGACAATACATTAGGGAAGTTTGATTATAAGCTTACTACTGGTAACAACGAATTGGCTTTAATGACTGAAAACACAATTGATACATCGATCAATGAAATGTATAAGTCGATTGAAGGCATAGAGGCTAGCTTGAAGCAGGTTAATTTTGACTATTTAATATCTGCCTACAGAGGCCTTTCTTCAACGTCAACGTACAAAATTAAAATTGATGATGCAGCCAAAGAGATTTCCTCTTCGGATTTTAATTTAGCTGAGGCTGAGGATGTATTCAAGCATATTTATGGAGATCATATTGGTGCTCATGGCCATGTAAATGTTGACTTAGAGGTTCCAAACCAAGAAACTCAATCTATTATTGGTGATTTAGAACAGAAATTATCAATCAAGGAAAGACTTTATAGAAGTCTGGTGCAAATGAAACAAAACCATAATCCAGATGTTGATAAATTTGCTTTGAATGATATTATACAAAAGGATACCCTGTATTTATGCAAGGGACGGGATTATGAATTTTCTTTTAGATCAAAGGATGTCATTCACTCGGCTTATTTCCCGCATTTTAGAGCACAAATGAATGTCGTGCCGGGTATGCCTACCAGATTTAAGTTTACGCCATCATTAACGACCAATGAAATGCGTAAAAGCAAGGATGATGAAAAATTTAATTTTGTTCTCATGTGCAATAAGATTTGCGGTGGGGCGCATTACAAAATGAAAATGATTGTTGTAGTTTACCCAGAAGCCGAATATAACAATTGGATGGCGTCAAAGAAAACAGCAACATTTAAAGATCAATATGCCCCAGCAGTTGAAGCTGAGGAAAGTCAAATAAGTTCAGAAATTTAATTAAAAAACTATACTACTATGTCTTCAGTAGCACACGAAAACGATCATGACGAACACCACCATGAGGAGCATTTTGTTTCAAAATACATCTTCAGTCAGGATCATAAAATGATTGGAAAGCAGTTTTTAATGACTGCGGTATTTATGGGGGTAGTGGCCATGCTTCTATCCATCATATTTAGAATCCAATTGGCTTGGCCAGGAGAGGAGTCCACCTTTTTAAATGTTTTCCTAGGTGACGAATGGGCACCTAATGGGATCATGAAAGAAGATATGTATTTGGGCTTGGTCACCTTGCACGGTACGATTATGGTATTCTTTTTATTAACAGGGGGTTTATCTGGAACCTTCTCTAATATTCTTATTCCTCTTCAACTAGGCGCACGTGATATGGCTTCAGGCTTTTTAAATATGCTATCCTATTGGTTCTTTTTCTTGTCTTCCCTTTTAATGTTTGCATCTCTTTTCGTTCATGAGGGCGCTGTATTCGGCCTCCAACTTGGAGATCCGACCACGAGTCTTCCTGGGGTTTGGGATGGTTCTGGTCCAGCGATGGCAGGGTGGACAATCTACCCGCCGCTTTCTGCGCTACCTCAGTCTGTTTCTGGTTCTGGTTTGGGAATGACACTCTGGTTGTTTTCGATGACTATATTTATTGCATCCTCATTGATAGGATCACTTAATTATATTGTAACTGTATTAAACTTAAGAACAAAAGGAATGACGATGACACGGATGCCATTAACCATATGGGCATTCTTTGTTACGGCTATTCTTGGTGTGCTTTCTTTCCCCGTTTTACTGTCGGCCGCGCTCTTATTGATGATGGATAGGATGGCAGGTACGAGCTTCTATTTGTCTGATATTATTGTCGGTTCTGAAATGCTTGCCAATCATGGGGGATCTCCTATTCTCTATCAACACTTGTTTTGGTTCTTAGGACATCCAGAGGTTTATATTGTACTTCTGCCTGCATTAGGACTGTCCTCTGAAATCATAGCTACGAACTCTCGTAAGCCTATTTTTGGATATAAAGCGATGATAGGTTCTATTATGGCGATTGGTTTTCTCTCGTTTATCGTGTGGGGGCATCATATGTTTATTACTGGAATGAACCCATTCCTAGGTTCTGTTTTTGTTTTTACAACATTACTGATCGCAATTCCTTCAGCGGTTAAAGTCTTTAATTATTTGGCGACTTTATGGAAAGGATCCTTGGTCCTTACTCCTGCAATGATGTTTGCTATTGGTCTGGTTTCTACATTTATTACGGGTGGAGTAACGGGTATAATTTTAGCTGACTCAGCCTTAGACATTGCATTGCATGACACGTATTTTGTAGTGGCTCACTTCCATATTGTAATGGGAATGTCTGCGGTATTTGGTATGTTCGGTGGTGTTTACCATTGGTTCCCAAAAATGTTTGGTAAGATGATGAATACGAGATTGGGATATGTTCACTTTTGGATTACGATTATTGGGGCATATGGGGTGTTTTTCCCGATGCACTTTGTTGGTCTTGCTGGTGCTCCAAGAAGATACTACAACTACTCTGTTTATGAGGAGTTTGACCAAGGTGCTTTAGATATGATGATGGACCTAAACGTAATCATTACTTTCTTTGCCATTTTTGCAGCGCTTGGACAAGCCTTGTTTTTATTCAATTTCTTCTATAGTATTTTCAGAGGCCCAAAGGCCCCTCAAAACCCTTGGAGATCAACGACTCTAGAATGGACAACACCAGTAGAGCACATTCACGGAAATTGGCCAGGAGAACTTCCTACGGTGCATAGATGGCCTTATGATTATTCAAAGCCTGGTGCTGCTGATGATTTTATAATGCAGACTGTTCCCTTAGCTGAAGGTGAAGAGGAGCATTAGCGCTTATTTATTCTGTAGTTTTAATTCTTCGTTTACTTTTTCAAGTTCCTTGAAAAATTCGGCGCCATATGCGCGGGTTAAAGGGTCCTTTAAAAATTTAAAAACGGGAACCTTTAAAGAAGAACCTAAATCACAGGCTGGGCTGCAGATGTCCCATGTTTCATAGTTGATTGCCGTAAATTCAATAAAATCCTTTGTACGAATCGGATATAAATGACATGATATAGGCTTGTTGAAAGAAATAGCATCATCTTTATAAGCGGTCTCAATTGAACACTGCGCCGTATTGCTTTTGTCAAAGTAAACGAATGCACATTCTTTTTTATTGACGAGTTGGGTTGATGCCTGTTCTTCGTCATCTTGGTAAAAGAAGCCTTGCTCATCAATCGTTTCTATCCCCTTTTGGTTCATGTAGGGTTTAATCTTCTTTAAATTTTTCTTAATCAATTCAACTTCAGATTGTTCGAGCGGTGCTCCTCCGTCGCCTTGAACACAACAGGCCCCCTTGCATTTCGATAGGTCGCAGACGAACTGTTCAGTAAAGACATCGGTTGATACTAATTTGTTGTTTATTTCTACAAGCATAATTATAAATGTAAGGGTTATTACTTTTTTATTTACGTAAATATTCTATCTTTGTATTCACAAATGTGAGGATTACAGAAAAGAGGGGACGAAAGTCCCCTCTTTTGTTAAGCAATAATGAGATGATTTCAAAAGAACGTGTAACGGCTTTAATCGATGAGCGCATACAAGACTTGAAAAAGGATTTGTATGTAGTTGAGTTGACCATTTCTGTCAATAGTGTTATTCGTGTTGAGCTTGATAAGGTTGATGGTTATGTAGCTGTAGAAGATTGTATGTCAGTTTCTAGAAATATTGAGCACAACTTAGATCGAGAGGCTCAAGATTTTGAGCTTCATGTTTCCTCTGCTGGTTTAGACAAGCCCTTTCGCCATCCAAATCAGTATAGAAAGAATATCGGGCGACGCGTAAAAGTAAAGCTTAATGATGCTTCTAAAATTGAAGGGGAATTGATTTCCTACAACGAAGAGGGCATAGAGCTTATGGATCGTGTAAAGAAAAAAATTGAAGGTCGGAAAAAGAAAGAATGGGTAGAGGATATCTACAAGATTAAATTAGAAGAAATAAAAGAAACAAAAATTGTAATATCATTTAAATAGTATAATATGAACAGTATTGAATTGGTAGATTCGTTTTCAGAATTTAAAGAGCTGAAAAACATTGACAAGCAGACAATGCAACATGTCCTTGAGGATGTCTTTAGAGCTATGTTCAAGCGTAAATTTAACACAGATGAGCACATTGATATCATTGTAAACATCGATAAGGGAGATGTTCAAATCTTTTTAAACAAGGAAATTGTTGATGACGGAGAGGTAGAAGATCCAAATACTGAAATGGCGTATTCTGATGCTATCAAAATTGAACCAGATTTTGAAATAGGCGAAGAAGTTACTGAAGAATTTCGTTTTGCTGATTTCGGAAGAAGAAATGTTCTTTCGCTGAGACAAAATCTTATTTCTAGAATTCTAGAATTAGAAAAGGATCATATTTACAAAAAATACAAGGAGCGTGTTGGAGAAATTATGACAGGTGAGGTGTATCAAGTATGGAAGAAGGAAATTTTGGTCATGGATGATGATGGCAATGAGCTTCTATTACCAAAGTCTGAACAAATACCATCAGATTTCTTCAAGAAAGGAGAGTCTGTGAGAGCGGTAGTTTCAAAAGTAGACATGAGAAATAGTACACCTGTTATTATCTTGTCTCGTACAGCACCAGAGTTTTTGGAGCGTTTATTCGAGCTTGAGGTACCTGAAGTATTCGATGGTCTAATTACAATTAAGAATATTGTTCGTGAGCCGGGTGAAAGAGCAAAAGTAGCTGTAGAGTCTTATGATGATAGAATTGATCCTGTTGGTGCCTGTGTAGGTATGAAAGGATCTAGAATTCATGGAATTGTTAGAGAGCTTAGAAATGAAAATATTGATGTCATTAATTTCACAACGAACAATAAACTTTTAATTCAAAGAGCATTATCTCCAGCAAAAATAACTTCAATCGAGATTATTGAAGAGGAGAGCCGTGTAAAAGTTTTCTTGAAACCAGATCAGGTTTCATTAGCAATTGGTAGAGGAGGAAATAACATTAAGTTGGCTGGTCGCTTGTGCGGTTATGAAATTGATGTTTACCGTGATGGTGAAGTCGATATTGAAGATGTAGATTTAGAAGAATTTGCAGATGAAATTGATAGCTGGATTATAGATGAGCTTAAGGCAATAGGATGTGATACAGCAAAATCTGTTTTAGAAATAAACGTTGAGGATATGGTTAAACGAACTGACCTTGAAAAAGAGACCATTGAGGAAGTATTTCGTATATTAAAAGCAGAATTTGAATAAATTTGAAAATCGATCTCAAAATCGAAAATAAATTATGGCAGGAAGACCGATTAGATTAGGTAAGGCAGCGGGAGAGCTCAATGTGGGTTTGCCAACGATTATAGAATTTTTAAGTTCTAAAGGAATCGCTATTGACACAAACCCAAATACGAAGCTAGATAAGGAGCACTATGAAATGTTATGCGCTGAATTTGCAGCAGATCAAGCTCTGAATGAAAAATCTAAAGGGGTTCAGACGAGCCGTGAGAAAAGAGAATCTCTATCTATAGAAGATTCGAAAAAGGTAGAGGAGCCTGTTGTAAAAGAAGAACCAGCTTTGAATGTTGAGGAAATCAAACGTCAGGTTGCGGAAGAAAAAGCACCAAGCAAGCCGGAGTCTGGTTTAAAGGTTGTAGGCAATATTGATCTCAATGCGCTTAAACCTAAGAAAAAAGCGGAAGGACCTAAAGTGGAAGAACCTAAAGCGGAAGAGTCAAAACCTGAACCTGAAGTAAAGAAAGAGGAGACTGTTAAAGCGGAACCTGCGAAGGTAGAAGAAAAACCCACTGAGAAAAAAGAGGATTCTCCTGTAAAGAGTAATGAGATTGAGACGATTAAAGTTGAGCGCAAGAAAATTACGGGGCCAACGGTTCTTGGTAAAATTGAATTACCAGTAGAAAAACCTAGGTCTTCTAATAATTCTCGTGCTGATCATGCGAACAAAAGAAAAAGAAAAAGGATTAAAAAGGTTGAAACTCCAGCTCCAGGAGCAAAAGGTGGAACCTCTAAATCTCAAGCGAATAAGCCTCAAAAGGCTGAGATTACCGAAAAAGATATTCAGAAGGAGATCAAAGAAACTCTTGCACGATTATCTAATAAAGGTGGTAAGTCAAAGGCATCTAAAAACAGAAGACAAAAGAGAGATAGTGTAGCGCAGCGTCGACAGGAAGAAATGGAAATTGCTGAGCTTCAAGAAAAAATATTGAAGTTAACTGAGTTTGTTACCGTTTCTGAATTGGCAGTCATGATGAGCATTCAGCCGACACAGGTTATTTCTGTTTGTATGTCCTTAGGGATTTTTGCCTCTATCAATCAAAGGCTTGATGCTGAAACAATTCAAATCGTTGCAGAAGAGTTTGGCTATGAGACACAATTTGTTAGTGCCGAGGTACAAGAGTCTATTCCGACTGTAGAAGATAACGAAGAAGATTTAATGGACCGTCCCCCGATTATTACTGTAATGGGACATGTTGATCATGGTAAAACATCTCTTTTGGATAGAATTCGAGATGCAAATGTTACGGAAGGTGAAGCCGGAGGGATCACACAGCACATCGGTGCTTATTCTTTAATATTGAAAGATGGTCGTAAAATCACGTTCTTAGATACTCCAGGTCACGAGGCATTTACTGCCATGCGTGCTAGGGGTGCCCAAGTAACTGATGTTGCTATTATTATTGTTGCGGCTGATGATGACGTCATGCCACAAACAAAAGAGGCTATTTCGCATGCTCAAGCAGCAAATGTGCCAATGATATTTGCAATCAATAAGATTGATAAACCAGGAGCAAGTCCTGATAAAATACGAGAGCAACTTTCGGCTATGAATATTTTAGTTGAAGATTGGGGAGGAACCTTTCAGTGTCAAGAGATTTCGGCAAAACAAAATTTAAACATCGATGAGCTCCTTGAAAAGGTTTTACTTGAAGCCGAGATGCTTAATTTAAAGGCAAACCCTCAAAAACCGGCATTAGGAACAGTCATAGAGGCCTCTCTTGATAAAGGAAAGGGTTTTGTAACGAATATGTTAGTTCAAGCAGGAACGCTAAAAATTGGAGATGTTCTATTGGTTGGAAGACACCACGGGAGAGTTCGTGCGATGCATGATGAAAAAGGGATTGCAATGAAAGAGGCAGGCCCGTCTCAAGCTGTTTCCGTTTTAGGAATTAATGGAGCGCCCAGTGCAGGAGATAACTTTAATGTCATGCTTGATGAAAAAGAAGCCAAGTCTATTGCAACAAAAAGAGAGCAACTTTATCGTGAGCAAGGTCTTAGAACAACCAAGCATATTACACTAGATGAAATCGGTCGTCGTTTGGCTATAGGTGACTTTAAAGAATTGAACCTGATTATAAAAGGGGATGTTGATGGTTCTATTGAAGCTCTTTCTGATGCTTTATTGAACTTATCGACACCAGAAATCCAAGTGAATATTATTCACAAGGGTGTTGGTGCAATTTCTGAAGCAGATGTGCATCTTGCATCAGCATCAGATGCAATTATCCTTGGTTTCCAAGTTAGGCCTACCATAGGTGGTCGTAAATTGGCTGAAAATGAGCAAATAGATATTAGATTGTATTCTATTATCTATAAGGCGATTGAAGAAATTAAAGCGGCAATGGAGGGGATGCTTTCTCCAGATATTGAAGAAAAAGTTATTGGTTCTGCTGAAATCAGAGAGACCTTTGATATTACCAAAGTCGGTACAATTGCAGGTTGTTATGTTTTAGAAGGAACAATTAAACGAAATTCTAAGATCAGAATTATTCGAGATGGAATCGTTGTTCATGCAGGGATGCTTGGTTCTTTGAAGCGATTCAAAGATGACGTTAAAGAAGTCAAAAATAATTACGAGTGCGGATTGAATATTGATAAGTACAATGAGATTCAAGTAGGTGACGTTGTGGAGGCTTATGAAGAGGTAGAGGTCGCACGTAAACTCTAATTCAGGGGGGCTTACGAACCCTTAAGCTGATAATTATTCATTACATTTGTTTGTATTTAAAAGTTAATTTATATGTTTTATTTAGGTGTTGTTAGCGGTCCCCAAATTGCAATAATAGCTTTAGTTATTGTGGTTTTATTTTTCGGTGGGAAAAAAATCCCTGAATTGATGAAAGGGCTTGGTAAAGGAGTCAATGAATTCAAAAATGCCTCGAAAGGTGACGGAGTGGCGAACGAAGAAGAATCAAAGGACGAACAGGAATCAAAGTAAAGATTCATGTATAGTACGATTACCGACACAAAAGAGGCTATTCTTTCAGGTAAATCTGTATCCGCGATTGTGGAAGACAGCCTGATTAAAATAGAGTCCCATCATCATCTCAATGCTTTCGTGGAGGTTTTTAGCGCTTCAGCTAGACTTGCTGCATTGGAAATCGATAAAAAATTAAAGGAGGGTTCTGCGGGCCGCTTGGCCGGCGTGATCATAGGAATCAAAGACAATATCTGCTACAAGGGCCACAAAGTTTCTGCGGCCTCTAAAATTTTAAATAATTTCGAATCCCTTTATACAGCGTCTGTACTTCAAAAACTACTGGATGAGGATGCGATTGTTATAGGACGATTAAATTGTGATGAGTTCGCTATGGGTAGTACGAGCGAAACCTCTTTTTATGGCCCAGTTAAAAATAATATCAATCCAAATTATGTTCCTGGTGGATCTTCTGGTGGATCAGCCGTAGCTGTTTCTGCAGGGTTGTGCTCGGTCTCTTTGGGCAGCGATACAGGTGGTTCTGTTAGACAGCCTGCATCTTGGACGAATACTTTTGGTTTCAAGCCAACCTATGG
>CAJJCU010000085.1 GCA_905182775.1 uncultured Flavobacteriales bacterium | reverse complement strand
AACTCGAAGACGCACCACTCAAAACACTCGAAGACACAAAACGATAATGTGCCCTAATTCGAAAGCCACTTTTTAAAGTATACGATATATTTATTTCTGAATTTAAATCAAGAAAGGTTGAATCCCGCTTATAAAGCAAGAAATGAGACTCTACACCAAAGGGAGACTTAAATAAATAAGGGTAATTAATATCAAAATTCATCCGTTGGGTTTGAGGCCTTATACTTCTCCAATTAAATTTAAAAAGCTCCCCTTTCTTCAAAGCATTTTCCAATTTGAGATTGACCTCCCCTGTCAGCGCCATTTTTTGACTCACAGGATTTGGCTGTAGCCCTACCGCTCCTCTAAGGTAGCTCACCTTGGTTGATTTTAAATAAAGGAATAATTCAAAGCCTTGATCTGTATACAATATTTCTGAAGGCTTGACACTTGTCAAAAAAGAGGTTTGCTGAATTTTACGATCAATCACCCCTACCTTTCGTTCTGAGTATACTTCACCAATCGCATAATCAATAATCCCTTGTACCGTTCGCTCAGAGATACTTGAATCTCCTCTAATATGTACCGCTTTCAATGTACTATATCGGCCTAGGTCTATTTTTAGCCTTGCGCTAATCCGCGCCGCTTCGAGTTGAACAGAATCCAACGAAATATTAACAAAGGGATAGCCACCATTTGCGTAAGCCAGCATTTTATCTTCAATCATAGTCCGAAGACCATTTGGCGTATAGCGCGAAATCGTATTATTCTTTTTAAAAACACCAAGGTCTATGGCTGACTTATTCCTGATTGCAATTTCATCGAATGCTATCCCTACATCAACAGAGACTGTTCTTAACGCTGTATCTTCTTTTATGGTATGTAAAAAAAAACCCTTTTCTAACAATTGATAACTCAGCGCTCGCAGGTTTTTATTTAAAAAAAAAGAAATGCTGGTATCAATAGAGATTGACTTAGGCAAATGCTTAATACGCTCCTGACCTGTCAATTCTACTGTATACGATACTTGACCAAAAAACGTAAAGCCTTCAGACAGTGTTATAAACAAAAAGAAAATTAGAATACGCACTTTCACTTAGTTCTTACTAGTTCATAACGCATAAAATTCGAATATTTGTATTCATTCTCCAATAAAATTTAAATAAAATTGTAACTTTATCTAACATAGGCTCGTTAGACTTATCACAAACAACAAAACTTACTACCATGAAAACTAAAGCACCATTTTTATTTTTACTTGCCTTTCTAACGACAATATTAATTTCTTGCGGATCTGGAAGAACAGCAAGTTGTGATGCCTACGGAAGCATCGATGTTCAAGTAGAAAATTCAGAATTGGTATCCAAATAAGGAGAACCTTTAAAAACATTAGAGAAGGCGTTTCAAATGCATTTCCATTTCGGATTGTATTTTAGACGCTTCTTTTTTTGCACCAATAGCAAAGTTCTCGGATTGATCAGCGTAAATAATCCCTCTAGAAGAATTCACCAATAGTCCGCAATCTGCGTTCATTCCATACTGTACGACCTCAGCCAGAGACCCTCCTTGAGCGCCAACACCAGGGACGAGGAAAAAAGAATCAGGAGCCAAAGCCCTAATTGCACCGATATCTTCAGAACGGGTTGCCCCAACAACAAACATCAAGTTCTCAGGTGTCCCCCACTCAAGACATTTATTTACAACGGATTCAAATAATGGCTTTTCATTAGATTCAAGAAACTGAAAATCATTCGCCCCTTTATTAGATGTTAATGCCAGAACTACGGCCCATTTATTAGGATGGGTAAGAAAAGGCTCTACACTATCCGAACCCATGTAGGGTGCTATCGTTAGGGCATCACAATGATAAGTTTCAAAAAATGTCTTAGCATAATACAATGACGTATTTCCAATATCGCCCCTCTTCGCATCCGCAATAACAAGACATTCTTTGGGTATATATTCTATTGTTTTTTGAAAAGACCTCCAGCCATCGATTCCAAGACACTCATAAAAAGCCAGATTTGGTTTGTAGGCAACCGCAAAATCTTTTGTAGCATCAATAATTGCTTTATTGAATTCAAAAATAGGATCATCCAAGCCCAAGAGATGCTTCGGTAATTTTGCCAGATCAGGATCTAAACCAACACATAAAAAAGACTTTTTAGTTTTTATTTGACGTATTAATTCTGCTCTTTTCATTCTCCTTCTCCTTTTAATTTCTCTGCATTTTCAGCCATCTTCAAGGCATCAATCATATCTTGTATATCGCCATTCATAAAAGAGCTTAAGTTATACATGGTTTTATTGATTCGGTGATCTGTAATTCTCCCTTGAGGGTAATTGTAGGTCCTTACTTTTGCAGACCTGTCTCCAGAAGCAACCAATGTTTTTCTATGCGCAGCACGCTCGTCATTGATTCGATCCAATTCTGCCTGATACAACCTCGATCTTAAAACAGATGTTGCTTTTTCTAAATTTTTATGCTGACTCCGCCCATCCTGACACTCCACAACAAAACCAGAAGGAATGTGAGTAAGACGTATGGCCGATTCCGTTTTATTGACGTGCTGCCCACCTGCACCTGAAGCACGAAAAGTATCCCGTCTAACGTCACTCATTTTAAGCTCAAAATCCACTTCTTCGGCCTCTGGTAAAACGGCTACAGTAATCGCGGAGGTATGCACTCTACCCTGAGACTCCGTCTCAGGAACTCTTTGAACCCTATGCGCACCTGATTCAAATTTCAAGGTGCCGTAGATTCCCTCGCCTTCAACACTAATCGATATTTCTTTATACCCCTTAACGGTGCCCTCTGAAGAATTGATCACATCGTGTTTCCATTTTTTTTCTTTAAAGAACATGGTATACATTCTGAAAATATCCTCAACAAAGATACATGCCTCATCGCCTCCTGTTCCCGCTCTTAATTCAATAATTGCATTTTTATCATCTTCTGGATCCTTTGGGATCAGCATTACTTTGATCTCCTCTTCCAACAATGGTCTTTGCTCATCTAGCTCATTGATT
>CAJJCU010000084.1 GCA_905182775.1 uncultured Flavobacteriales bacterium | reverse complement strand
CATTTTTTTCTCCAATTGAATTCTTTATGACAGCACTTGCATATTTTGCTCGGGAAATTTTCTTTTTTTAATGTTTTCACACGGCTTAAACATTTTTAAATAAACTTTTGTTTTACTACCATGGAAGCATGGGAAATAGACAGAGTAATTGAAATGGCCTGGGAAGACCGAACACCTTTTGATGCAATCCTTTTTCAATTTTCTTTGACAGAAAAAGAGGTGATAGTCCTCATGAGAACGGAATTGAAAAATAGCAGCTGGAAACGATGGAGAAAAAGAGTACAGGGTAGGGGGACAAAACACCAAAGTAAAAGGATTTTTACAGTTGGGCGGCATAAATGCTCGCGTCAGCGAAGCATCAGTCATAATAAGGTAACTTAGTTCTTGGCGTAACCTGCTTTCTCTCGGACCCTTTGCAATACAGAGTGAGCCACTTTTCTTGCTTTTTCAGCACCTATGGATAATGCTTCATCTATTTCATTCCTGTTTTCAATTAGATGCGTGTAACGCGCTCGCTCTGTTTTGAATCTATCAAGAATCAATTCGTACAACTCCTGCTTTGCATGGCCGTATCCATAGCCTCCCTTTTCGTATTTTGCTCTCATTGTTGCCACTCCCGACGGTTCTGCTAATATGGAATACAGAGCGAAAATATTACACGCGTCAGGGTTTTTAGAATCTTCTAACGCCTCACTATTTGATACAATGGACATGATCTGCTTGCGAAGTTTTTTTTCGGGAAGAAAAATATCGATGAGGTTGTTTCTAGATTTACTCATTTTATGACCGTCGGTTCCTGGAATGAGTTTCGTCTCTTCTGATGTTGAATCTTCTGGAACCACAAAGGTTTCCCCCAATTGTAAGTTGAATTTTGTGGCAACATCTCGTGTCATTTCAATATGTTGTTTTTGATCTTTTCCAACAGGTACGACTTCTGCATCATAAAGGAGTATATCTGCTGCCATCAACATGGGGTAAGTAAATAAACCGCCATTAACATCATCAAGCCTGTCTGCTTTATCTTTAAAAGAGTGCGCAAGCGTCAATCTTTTGTATGGATAAAAGCAAAGTAAGTGCCACATTAACTCTGTAACTTCAGGGATATCACTTTGACGGTAAAATACAGTTTTAGAGGGGTCTAGTCCACAAGCGAGCCAAGCAGCAGCTGTTTTGTAGGTGTTTTCCTTAAGTGTGTCAGAATCTTTAACTTGAGTCAGTGAATGCAGGTCAGCTATAAACAAAAAGGATTCGTTGCTCGTGTCTTTCGCGAGGTTTACGGCAGGTATAATTGCCCCTAAAATATTTCCTAGATGTGTGGTCCCCGTACTCTGTATCCCCGTTAATATTCTTGCCATAAGTATTTATGTAAAAGTAGAAAATATATTTCCTTTGATTTCCAATTCTTTTTCTTAATTTTCTTTGTGATGAAATTACTGCTGGGATTATTGAGGAATTTGTGGAAGATATACATCTTTTTGATCTTCTCTATTTTTGCGATTCTGATGTATCCATTTTTGCGATTGGTTTTGTTAAGGAAGGCCTGGAAGAAATACAGCTTTAAGATTTTTGTGATTTGGAGCTGGTTGATGCGTATATTTTGCTTCTATATTGTGCGGGAAATGGGTCGATCGAAGATGCCTGATGGTCCCTTTATAATTGTTGCCAACCATACTTCATATCTCGATATTTTCTTCATGTATTCGATGCTGCCAAAGAATGCTTTTGTTTTTCTTGGAAAGAGTGAGATTTTGACCTATCCTATTATTCGTACTTATTTTAAAAATTTAAATATACCCGTCTTCCGTTTCGATAGAAAAAAGGTTGGGTTGTCCTTTACATTGGCTGTTGAGGCGATTCGTGAAGGGTGGTCCTTGGTTATTTTTTCTGAAGGAACCATTCCATCAGAGAATATTCCAAAAATGTTGCCATTTAAGAATGGCGCTTTTAAAATAGCTAAGGAGGCCAAGGTGCCTATAGTGCCCATTACCTTTACAACAAATCATTTGCTTTTCTCGGATCCAACAATGTTTTTCGGGCCTGCACGTCCGGGCATTTCTAGGTATTATGTAGGTCCTTATATTTCAAAAGAAGAGGTGGGTCGCATGAGCTTTTCTGAGCTTAAAAAGTTATGCTTTGAACGGGTAGAAGCGCCACTCAGAAAGGAATACCCCAAATTGTATTCTAATCAAGGAAATGTTTAACTTTGTACTGTGAAAATAACTGACGACTTAGTTCAACATATAGCCCATCTTTCGCGTCTCGAATTTAAAGGTGCTGAATTGGAATCCATCAAAGGGGATCTAGAGAAAATAATTGGTTTTATTGATAAGCTATCTGAGCTTGATACTGAAAATGTGGAGCCACTTATCTTTATGAATAAAGAACTGAATGTTTTGAGGGAAGATGTTGCTGAACAAACACTGACAAAGGACATGGCGCTGCTCAATGCCCCGAAGAAAGATTCAGATTACTTTAGAATACCCAAGGTTCTAGCTAAATAATTTACAACTCAAAAGCACAATACTTAATTACGGATCCTTTTCTGGCAAATAGTTCCTCGTAGTGGGTTTTTATTTTAAAAAGCTCTTTTTGTGAGTCGTCTAGCTTGTCATGAAATTCTCCATATAGATCCCACGTTAACTGGTGGCACTTATATCCTTGTGTCTGTATTTCATCTTCGGTATATTCAAACAAAATATCACTATCTGTTTTGACATGGACTACACCATTTTTCTTTAAAAACTTGCGGTAACGATTTACGAATATCGGAGAGGTGAGTCTTTTTCTGGGTTTTTTGGGTTGTGGATCTGAAAAAGTGAGCCAAATTTCATCTATTTCGTCCTGTTCAAAAAAGCTTTCTATAAAATCAATTCTTGTGCGCAAGAACATAACGTTATCCATTTTGGCTTCAAGCGCTTCCTTAGCACCGATATAGATTCTGTTGCCCTTGATATCAACCCCTATAAAGTTTTTTTCAGGGTGAAGCTTACCCAAGCCTACGGCATATTCCCCTTTGCCACAGCCTAGCTCAAGAACAATAGGTTTGTCATTTTTAAAGATTTCTTGTTTCCATTTCCCTTTTTGAGCAAAGGGCTCCATTAAAGGGGATTCGATCACATTTGGAAAGCGTTTAACTTCTGAAAAACGCCATAATTTATCTTTTCCCATAGTTCTTGTTAAAGAATTGAACCCATGATTAATTTGGGAATTTGGTTGCATATTTGGGTTAAAGAATTTATTTCTTTATTCTTCATATTGAGAATGAATGCTCCCTCTTTCATCGATGCATTAAACATACAATTACTCAAAATAGCCATAAATGGATCAGCATACTCAGGTATAATTCCTTCTAGAGGAAGCCTTTCTAAATCTATAAATCCAGAGACCGGATCGTTACCGAAAGTGCTAAATCTCTTCGCAATAGTCAAGGGGGTATCCTGAGATTGTGGTCCATTATTTCCCGAAGAATAAATCGATAGTTTATTGTCGTTAAGATCAAATTGATAGAATAGGTCTTTGTAGTACTCCAGCTCATCGGCGAGTATTGGCCTTAGGGAAGGTCCAATGCCAAGATGCAAGCTATATTCGCTATGGATACCGTCATCGGCATAAACCGCTGCGCTAAATCCACCGTTAATAAAGCTATTCATGCCTTCTTTTTTAATTAGAGCTTCAATAACAGCAAGGTTATCGGGGATGTAATCCTTGAAAGCATCATCTAGACCAGAATCCTGAATTGTATTGGCGATGCTTTGTGGGAAATACTTTTTCTGCAGTCTTTCATAGGCCTCTACATCAATGTTCATTGCTATTGCACCTACTGGATTTCCTGACCCGAGTGTAGAAAGAAGAGACTTGCTATCCTTTCTGAAAATATTCCAGCTTTCCATTTCTTTAGAGGGGTAATTCTTACCTGATACTTTGATTGAACCTTTATCGAATGAAAGGTGTATTGCTACTAATGCATTGAATTCCTCGTCAATTGGAGTCAAAGAACTCCCCATCATTTTAGCGGAATAATTACTCATTGCTGCGCTATTGATCGCAAAAGTAAAATCCTTTGAATGGCTAAATATATCGTCTATGTCTTGGTTGTTTTGTTTGCTGTTTAGTTCTTTGAAAATTTGATTTAGCTTTTGCTTTGATGTCTTTTTTGATTCTTCATCACTCATAAGGGCCACAAAATATTGCTCATTGATTGCGATCTTTAATTCACCATCAAGTAGGTATTTGATTTTCCCTTCCTTCTCAATTTTTAGCAAAGGAGCGTCAAGTTTGATGGTTTCCACAAGTGCTTCCGCATCAATGATTTTTCCAAAAACAATGGATTCCGGGTTGTTGCTGCTTTGCTTGGCATCTCTTACCGCGAAGTAGATGGGGTATTTTGTATCTATGCAATCGGTATAATCATCAATCATACTCATTGGTATTAAGCCCGATGAGCCTAAATCAGAATCTTTTATAATTTTTTTTAATAACAGATCCATGTTTATAGAGCCAAAAGTAAGGAGTCCGTCTTGATTCGATAAAAAGGCAACAGCTTCTTTCTGCCATGATTTTTTAGATTGACTTATTGCTTCTATTGAATCATTTTCGTTCGTACAGGAAAACAGAAGCGATATGGAAAACAGAATGGAAACACCTATGCGCATATAATGTAAGTTTTAGAAGTTCATCAAAATTAATAAGAAAAAGTCAAATCACTTGATTAAATTTGAGTATGCATTTCATTGAACCGTATTATAACTGGCGGGGCTACTATGTGGCTTCTGAGGATTCAGAATCCCCCTTTTATGAGAGGGAATATAGTGAGTTTGAATATTCTAACCGCATTTATAATTTCTTGATTCATCCGCAATGGGATTTTTTTGGTTCACCGACTCTGTTTGTTAAAATATTATTTATCGACTATGATTCCGGCCACGCAGTGCTTGAATTTATAGGGGAATGGAATGATGCTATAGAAAACGACATTATGTTGCTTAAAAGGGATGTTATCGAGCCCATATTGGCCCAAGGCGTTGATAAATTCATATTGATTGGAGAGAATGTTCTTAATTTTCATTCTTCAGATGAATGTTATTATGATGAGTGGTTTGATGATGTTGAGGACGGATGGATTGCAATGGTCAATTTTCATACGCATGTAAAAGAAGAGTTTATTGCTGCAAATATTGACCATTATTTCGTTATGGGTGGTGCGCTCGAAGAGCTTGATTGGAGAACATTTCGTCCCATTCAGTTTTGTCAAAAAGTAGACTCTTTGGTCAGTAAAAGGATCGGAACATTTAACTAAAACTTTATACTTTAAACCGAAAGAGCCTGCATCATTAAGGTACAAAGAATAGCTCCGAATGTTCCAACAGCATAACCTAGAACTGCAAGCAAGACACCTACGGGTGCAAGTGAAGGACTAAACGCACTTGCTACAATAGGAGCAGAGGCTGCACCTCCAACATTGGCTTGACTTCCAACCGCCACATAAAAGAAGGGGGCTTTGATTATTTTAGCGACAACAAACAGAAATAAGGCATGTACCATAATCCAAATCAAACCAATTGATAGTAAAAACTTGAAAACACCCCAGTTGGCAATCAGCTCCATGATATCCATTTTCATACCAATGGTAGCTACCAAGACATAAAGAAATAGGCTCCCCATTTTTGAGGCACCAACACCTTCAAATTCTCTATATTTTGTAAAGGACAGACCGACCCCAAATAAGGTGGATAGAACAACAAGCCAAAAGAAGCCATTACCAAAAGAAACCATTAATCTAGCTGCAGTTTGGTTTTCCATTCCGTTTAAGAGATCAGTGACCCATGGTCCGATGTAATCTGCTCCAAAGTGTGCTAGTCCCACACAGAAGAAAGTAATCCCTAGCATATAGATCAGGTCATTAAACGTGGTCACCTTTGTGACACTTGCCTGAAATTCCTCCATTTTAGATTTCAGGTTTTCAATAGCACTGTCGTCTGCTTTGAAGAAACGGTTCAATCTCTTATTGAATCCTGTACCGAATAAAAGGACGGACATAAATAGATTCGCGACAAATACATCGACAACAATCATCGCTGAAAACATTTGATCGCTGGCGCCATAAATTTCTTTCATCGCAGTCTGGTTTGCGCCGCCTCCAATCCATGAACCCGCTACTGTAGATAATCCGCGCCATATTTCATCATTGAGAACTTCGGGAGCAGCAATAGAAACGATCCAGAGCGCGAAAGGGCCGCCGAGCACAATCCCTAATGTAGCTGCGAAAAACATAATGATTGCTTTGGATCCTAACCTCTTGATTGCAGGGATATCAATACTTAAGCAAAGTAAAATTAAACTTGCGGGTAGCAGGTATCTTGATGCGATAAAATAAAGGTTTGATTCTTCTGAAGATATCACACCAAAGGAGTTCAGTCCCGCAGGAATGAAGTAGCATAATAAAAGTGCAGGTACGATTTTATAAAACTTTTTAAAATAGGACCGTTGGCTACTGGATGTTTTAAAAACAAAAAATAGAACAATCATTAAAAGGCCGAAAACCGTTGCGTCATTCGAGATCCAAGGTGGGGCAGCTTTAACCTTGAAAGACTTACTGAATTCTTTGGGGCCTTTTAATTGCTTTAATGTGATGGTATGGTCCCCTCGTTGCAGGTCCTTTAAAAATACATCTGTATTCGATAAGAGCTCAGTATCTGTGCCATCAAAATAAACGGCATAATCGTACATATTTTCAAATGTGATTTTTAAATTGGGATCTTCGGATGCGTAGAATACCCCTTCCAATGCATTAAATGCAATCGTTTTGTTGGCAGCGCTATTGTTAATGTGATTTGCTGTTTCAACTTTTGTTTGGCTATGGATGGTGCTTATGAATCCAAATAGAATAAAGCCCAATAATCCGATTGTTTTTTTCATAAGAGTACAATTATAAGGGGGTAAAATTTAATATTAAAAAAGGCTGCACTAGGCAGCCTTTAAATTAATTTAAGAATTCATTTAATGAATTCCCTTCATGAACTTGTTCAATATTGGTGTTAGTATAAGTAAGCATCCACCAGAGATCATCATAAGCATCGCGATAAATGGATACAATTCAAATTCATAGGTTTCAAGTATGCTCTCAAGTGTTGCTGCTAGGTAGTTACCAAGAGCAAAACTAGCCATCCAAACACCCATCATTACAGAGGTTATTTTCCTCGGCGATAGTTTTGTTACCATGGACAGTCCAATAGGCGATAGCATGAGCTCTCCAATTGTTAGTAATACATAAACGACAACCAACCACATTGGGCTAATTAATGTTCCTTCTCCACCATCATTTACAAGGTCTTGTGCAATTGACATAATGTAAAAAGCAATCGCTCCAATAAACATCGCCATAGCGAACTTTATCGGTGTTCTTGGGTTTAGATTGCTCTTAGATAGTTTGAACCAGATTAAGGAAAATATAGGGGCTAAGGTAACAATCGCAATAGGGTTGATGTTCTGAAACCATGTTACTGGGATTTCAAATGAACCTATAAATCGGTCTGTGTTGTCAGCAGCAAAAAGATTAAAAGTACCCCCTGCTTGCTCAAAGCCAGCCCAGAAAACGATATTGAAGAAGGCAAGAATGATAATGACAAGAACCCGACTCCATTCTGTATTTCCAGTCGTTCCTTTAAAAATAGAGAAGGCTAAAAATCCACCCCCTGCAATTCCAATACTCCATGTCGTTATGGTATGAATGGTATCGCTGGTTGCTCCCCAGAAATTCATAACTAGGTAAACTATTAATAAGTTTGCAGCTGAATAAAACAGAATATCCCGCCAGTCTTTTACAATAAGAGAAGTTCTTCCTTTATCAGCAGTGCCGGGAGGTAAACCAAGAGTTACTAATGTGTTTCTTCTCCAGTAGAACCAGATCACACCAATTAACATTCCAATACCGGCAGATAAGAACCCGTAAGGCCATCCCACTTTTTCTCCTAATGTTCCAGCAATAAAAGGAGATAAAAAGGCACCAATATTAATACCCATATAGAATATAGTGAATCCTCCATCCTTTCTAGGGTCGTCATTTTCGTATAAATCTCCTACAATAGTAGAAATGTTAGGTTTAAAAAAGCCATTTCCTAAAATCAGAACTCCTAATCCAAGATAGAATATACTCAGTCGGCTATCGATATCTGAAATGATTGAGGCAGATGAACTCGCCGCTAATAGAAACTGACCAATAGCCATTGTGATTCCACCGATATATATTGATTTTCTTTGACCAATTAAATTGTCAGCAAACCAACCTCCAATGATTGGCGTTAAGTAAACCAAGGCTGTGAATAAACCATATATTGCTAATGAATCGGCTCGATTCATTCCGAAACCTCCGGTCGCTAATTCTGCTGTTAGGAAAATCGTTAATAACGCGCGCATTCCATAATAACTAAAACGCTCCCACATTTCTGTGAAAAATAAGGACGAAAGTCCTTTAGGGTGTCCTTCATTAACTTTTTCTGACATAATCTAGTTTTAATATTTGAACCCGAATTTACTAAAAAATCGCATTAAACAACCAAATTGATTGATTTGTTCACTGCGGATGTTGATTCATAAAAAAAACACGATATTAGAGGACTCTTTATTTTAAATAGCATTATACGCCGTTTAATATCATTTTTTAAACCTTTAATACAATACGATGAAAAAAACACTTTTACTTTTTATGATAGGATGCTTGTCTACTATCGGATTTGCACAAACCTTTTCAGATGATTTTGAATCCTATACCTTAGGTTCTTTTTTAGGCTCGAGTTCGCCAGATTGGACCACCTGGAGTGGGACCGAGGGAGGAGCCGAGGATGTGACCATAACAGATGATAATGCGAGCAGTGGTTCAAATTCTATTTATTTTGGATCTACAGCTGCGAACGGTGGGCCTGCTGATGTCGTGCTTCCTTTTGATCAAGTTTATAACTCAGGGAATTTTTCTTTTGAGGCAAATTTTTATGTAGAGGCAGGTAAAGGTGCTTACTTTAATCTTCAAGGAACCTTAGTAGTTGCTGAAGTTTGGGCATTAGATTGCTACATGCTGCAGGACGGGACTTTAAAATTATCTAATCAAGGAACCCCTTATATCAATGCCAATTATCCGAGTGCACAATGGTTTAACCTTCGTGTGGATATGGACTTGACCTCAAATGTATGGGAACTTTTTATTGACAATGTTTCTCAAGGTTCTTTTTCAAATCCTACAGGTCAAATAGGTATTCTTGATTTGTTTCCTGTAAACCCTGCTGGTCAGGGAG
>CAJJCU010000083.1 GCA_905182775.1 uncultured Flavobacteriales bacterium | reverse complement strand
CGTTGGGTAAGGTGAAGATAGAGATGCGATTGATTTTTTTGTGTCCAAAAAATCCCCAAGTAACCTTTTTAGGTGTTTCGATCACGGAAAGTGATACTGAAACACAAAGCAAGAGCACGAGGTATTTCATTTATAGATTGTATAGTTTACCATCTCGAAGAATGGGGATGGCCTTAGATGTATTCGGTGTGAGACAGTACTTGACATCTTTATTCAAGTTTAAGTTTCTGAGTCTTCTTCTATGTGAGCTTGATTTTAAATAGCCCATATAGTTGTCTTTTGCAGATTGGTAGAGGTATTTGGCGGCAATTGAAGAATCTTCAACAGAGGTGTAATCCCCAGTTTCGATAAGGGCGTCAGAAATTGCTCCCGCACATATGGTGTCTTCCAGGTTAAATTTATCTTGCCACCCTGAGCATAGGCACAAAGTGTTTTTATTTTGTTTGATGAGCCATTCTACCATCACGTCGAGATTCGCTAATGCCCCAATCACAACAGTTTCTGCATCTTTCGCAGTAGCTATTGATTTTGTACCATTAGTGGTGGTTAGGACAACTTCCTTTCCTCTAAATTCCTCCTTCATGTACGAGTAGGGTGAGTTCCCAAAATCAAACCCTTCTACAATCTGTCCTTTTCGTTCGGCACCGACGAGGTAGCCCTTCTTTTTATATTCTAAAGCATCCTCAAGGGTGGGTACAGGGATAATAGATTTTATTCCATTGTCAAAAGCTGCGCATATCGCTGTTGTTGCTCGCAGTACGTCGATGACCACTACAATTTCAAATTCATCTTTAAAATAATCGTATTCTCCAGGTGTGAAACAAACCTCAATTCTTTTTCTCTTCTCTTCCATAATTATCTAACACTAAAAGTAAACATATGTCGGCAGAATTTTATAGATTTTTTGAAAAACCAAATATTATCTATTTTTTACTGAAATGATTATATATAAAAAAAGAGGGCCGAAGCCCTCTTTCAATATGTTTTAGGTAATGTTTAGAATCTCCAACCAATTCTGAAGCCTAGATTACCACCACCAAGTGATAGCGAACTCATGGATCCAGATGATTCTGTCGTAACATCAGTTGTTATTCCGCCTTCGGTAGATGAAATACTTCCTCCACCGTCAGTATAGCTATCCCAACCTAATCCCAATTCCAATCCGATGTAGATATTATCAAATACATAATAATCAACTCCAGCACCGATTCCAAAACCTAATTTGGATCCTGATGATTTTACGGCAGCAGTCTGTTCTGACATGTAACCTGTTCCATCAGAGTTTTCCCAATCTTCTGTCATTGACATTCCTCCAAAGGAGATTCCTGCTGCAAAAAATGGAGATAGTTTATCCGTGCCAGATAGGTGATATTCCGCTCCTAGACCTAAAGACCAGCCCATTGAAGCCATGTCAATGGTTCCAGTGCCATTCCCCCCTGCTTCATATACATTCATTGTTTCTGATGATGAGGAAATTCCTAAAGTAACTCTTGCTGCGATATTATCGTTTACAAAATAACGAGCTCTTAGATTTGGAGCATTCCAACTAACACCATTGGTGTTGTCATAGTTAATCATTCCTTCTAGTGAGTAGTTTGAATCATCACTTGAAGGTTTTTGAGCTAATAATGTTCCAGACATTACAACAGCTCCTAGTAAAATAGCTAACTTTTTCATGTTTAATTAATTTTTAAGTTCTGTGCAATGTACAATAGTCAATTCCACAACAAAGAATACGCTATTGGAGTTATGAAAAATGAATTGTTAATAAAGTGTCATAGGAACACTTTATATTATAGCGTGGATTTCTGCTTTAATTCTTTCTGCTAAGGCATTTGCGTCATCCATAGATCGGCTTTCAGAATAGATTCGAATAATAGGCTCGGTGTTGCTCTTTCTGAGGTGAACCCATTCCTTTCCAATGTATATCTTAACACCATCTGTAGTATCTACCTCCTCATTTTTGTACTTTTCAGCCATTTGAGAAAGAATTGAATCTACATTGATTTTTGGGGTTAATTGGATTTTGTTTTTAGAGATTGAATATTTAGGGAAGCTGTCTCTAAGGGCAGAGGTAGTGCAGTTTTTTAGGGCAAGATGGCTCAAAAACAAAGCGATGCCAACTAGTGCATCTCTCCCGTAATGTGACTCTGGGTAGATCACACCGCCGTTTCCTTCTCCGCCAATCACAGCATTGCTTTCTTTCATTAGGTTCACCACATTCACTTCGCCTACTGCAGATGCGTGATAGGTTTCTCCCCTAGATTCTGTTACATCTCTTAGGGCTCTAGTCGAGGATAGGTTTGAAACGGTAGCGCCTGGCGTTTGGCTTAAAACATAGTCTGCAACGGCTACAAGTGTGTATTCCTCTCCAAACATACTCCCATCTTCACAAACCATAGCCAAGCGATCGACGTCCGGATCTACAGTGAAACCAACATCTGCTTTTGTTTCTTTAATTTTCGCAGCCAAATCAGTGAGGTGTTCTGGAAGTGGCTCCGGGTTGTGAGGGAACTGTCCATTCGGTTCACAATAAAGCTTGGTTATTTTCTTTACGCCTAGTGCCTCTAAAAGGGCAGGGATAAAAATCCCTCCTGTAGAATTAACGGCGTCAATAACGACACTAAAATCTGCATTTTTAATTGCATTCACATTTACCAAGGGTAATGCTAGAACCGCATCAATATGTTTTTGTAAATAACTATCATCATGAGTGACCACGCCAAGATCGTCTACTTCTGCAAAGATAAAGGAAGCGTCTTCTGCAATTTGTAAAAGGGTATTTCCTTCTTCGCCTGAAATGAATTCACCCTTCTCATTGAGTAATTTAAGTGCATTCCATTGTTTTGGATTGTGACTTGCGGTTAGTATAATTCCGCCATGAGCATTTTCTAAGGGGACGGCAATTTCTACAGTAGGCGTCGTAGAAAGCCCAAGGTTTACAACATCAATCCCAAGACCAATTAAGCTAGAGCAAACCAAGTCCGAAACCATTTGACCCGATGGTCTGGCATCACGTCCAATAACAACTTTCAATCTTTTATTGGGGTGCATGTTCTTGAGCCATGTTCCGTAAGCGGATGCAAATTTCACTGTATCGATAGGAGTAAGGCCTTCATTTACAGAACCACCAATGGTTCCTCTTATTCCCGAGATTGATTTTATAAGTGTCATAAGAATGTTTTGTGTAGGGCAATCATTTGAAGTAGGCTGGCTGCGGCTTCAATGCCTTTATTGCCATGTACTCCTCCTGATCGAGCTATAGATTGCTCAACGTTGTTGTCTGTTAAGACACAAAATGAAATGGGGGTGTTTTGATCCAGCATGACCTTCATAAGGCCATCTGTCGTTCCTTGACAAACAAAATCGAAGTGCTTGGTTTCTCCCTGTATCACAGTACCTACAGCAATTACTCCATCTAGCTCTTTGTATTTCAAAAGAAACTGAGCGCCAAGTGGGAGCTCAAAAGCACCCGGTACCTTTTTTATGATTATATTTTCTTCAAGGACACCATTTTCAATAAGTGTATCAATGGCTCCCTGACAAAGATTCGATGTAATCGATGTATTCCATTCAGAAACAACAATGCCGATATTTAAATCGGCACCATTTTCAATTTTTTCTTTATCGTATTCTGATAGATTTTTATTGGACGTCGCCATAAATCAAATAATTAGTTTGAAGTTCTAGCAATATAAGCATCTAATCCCTTTTCCTTTGCGAAAAAGGATTTTGGGTACTGCACAGCAATTTTTTCGTAGCAGGACTTTGCTTCTTTTGATTTGTTCAGCTTCTCGGCATGAATCCCCGCTTTGTATAAATACATTGGGCTCGTAAAGTCATTTTCGTTTTTTAAGGCGGCTTCTTGGTATAAAGAATATGCACGGTCAAAATCCTTAAGCTCTGAATGGCAGTCTGCTTGAAGGCCAATTACCATAGCACTTACATAAGTATCTTCAACGCTTACGTTTTCTAATAGAGTTAAAGCTTCTTTAAATTTCCCTTTTCTCATGTATTGCGTAGCAAGTAAGTATTTACTTACTTCTCCACCAATTTTACCATCGTATTTCTTAACACTTGATTGAAGTTTTTTTATGGGGTCATTTTGAGCACTTGCTTTTCCAGTATCGGCTGCAGCAGTATTTAGTTTCTCGTTTTGAACGGCATTTAATGCTACGTAGTAAGAGCCTTTTGATTTTTCATTCTCGGGCTTCCACATGAACTGGCGGTAGCTTAAAAAACCAAGAATAAAAACAACAACTGCACCAAGGGCAATTGATGAGATTCTAAAGCTCTTGCTATTATTGAATTTTTGTTTTAAGTCTTCTAAGGAAAAGTTTTCAGTCATTATCTAAAATTTGTACGCAAAAATAATCTTTTTTTTGCAATAATGAACTACCTACAATACCATTAATCTGTAGCTTGTGGAGATTGATTTTAATAAGAAATTTCAATGAAGGAAGTGTCAGAAAATGTTGTAAGGACTGTCCTTGAATCTATATTTGAGGTACCAATGACCCAGTAGAGAATCGAATAGTTATCATTTGCGTTGTTTATGCAATAAATGGTTGTGTCTAGGGCGCCATAGAAATTTTGTTCTTCTGCAGGACAGCAATCCATGCAGTCCGTTTTACCTTCTTGTTTGACATATCTAAAATGATCACTTGACGAGGGGGTTTGGTTGATAATCCTCAGGGCAGCCCATGATTTACCATGGGTTAAAAGGTTTATGATATTTGGCTCTTCAAGCGTCAGGCTTGAAAAGTAAACTATTTCCTCTCCTTCAAAATACCCCTCTTTTGAATACGATATTTTATATTTTTCAACCTGTTCACGTGGAAATTGAAAACAATAATTCCCTTCACTATCAGTTAGTGTCGAGTCTATAAGTACTTGTTCTCCTGAGCCTACAGGAGTGCTATAAAGATAGAGCTGACATTGATCTAGCTTCGTATCATCACTTTGATTTGTAAGCGTTCCGTTAATTTCAAATGTCCCTACTCTTTTTTTGCATGAGGGTAAAATACAAAAGATGGCCGCGAAGACGAGGAGAGCTTTCATTTTACGTGTTTTAAAAATGAGGCTTCTTTTGATTTGGGTATAAATAGGTAATCCCCTTCTTCTTGCTGTTTTTGTCCTGTTATTTCTTTAATAAATGTATTCTTCGAAATGCCATATTGAATATAATCGAGTTCAGTGAAAAACGTTAAGAAGGCGTTTAGGTTTTCTTGTGCTATTTCAATTTGAATAATGGGGAGGTGTTTTTTTATAGCCGGAAGAAGTTCTTGGAAAATGACCCACTCATAACCTTCTACGTCACATTTGATATAATCTATTGCTCCTTCATTTTTTATAAGAGAAATTGGGTTGACAATATTGACGTCTTGTGTTCTTTCTGAGGTCGTTTTGTTTGTTATATGGGGGAGTCCGGTTCTAATCATGCCGTCTTGCATTGGCAAGACCATAGTTACTATTCCTGGATCTTTTCCCAAAGCAACATTGTGAATTTTTACATTTGATTTGGTTCCTATAAAATAGTTCAGCACATCAAAGTATTGTGGCAAGGGCTCAATACAGATCACTTTGCCTTTCGAGGCGAGTCTTGAAAAGGTTTTCGCAAAATAACCAAGGTTCGCACCTATGTCCAATACAACATCTTTCTCTTTGATAATGTCTTTAACCTTATAGTGGTATTTAAACTTTGTATTGCCTTTAAGCAGGCCTAAATCAAGCATGAAATAAAAGCCTCTATGTAGAAGTCTTAGGTATCTTTTTTCACTTAAGATTGAAAAGAGAATGCGTTTGATTTGTTTCATAAACACGAATGTATCAAAAAAAATAGAGGTTAAGACGCTTGAAAAGGGGATTGAATTAAAAGAAGATGAATTTCAAATTGGTATTTTTGAATTATGAAAAGTATTCTATCCTTTATTTTGCTGTTTCCTTTGATGCTAAATGCGCAAATTGATTTGTCTGACATCATGAAAGGTTCTTCATTTGTTGGTGAGCTGCCTGAGAATATTCGCTGGACAGCTTCGGGTGAGCAGGTTTGTTTTGACCGTCGGGTCAATGACCTTACTAAAACCATTTGTTATGATCTGAAGAAAGAACGATTTGACACCGTTAAATCTCCGGAGATGCATTTTTTTGATCCTTTGCAAAGAGGTTTTAATAAGCAATATCAAATCAAAGACGATGAGATTATAGTTTATGACCTACTTAAAAAGAAATCTCAGGTTTTATACTCGAGTACCGAATGGATTTTCAACCTACAGCGCACTAATGAATCCAAGGATATCTACTTTCAGCGAGGTGTGGATCTTTTTGCGTGGGATTTAAACCCAAACTCAATATCGTTGCGACAAATAACCAATTTCACTCAGAAAAATGATGGGAAGAAAGATTCAGAGAACACACATCTCTTGCGGCAACAAAAAGAGCTCTTTGACTTCTATTCAGAAGACAAAAATGTGAATCCTGAATCGCTTGAGAATAAAGGATTAAGTGAGGTGTATATCGGGGAGGGGAGGTTAAGACCCCTTCAGGTTAATCCACTTGGTTCACATGTTGTACTTCGGTTGCATGTTGCTGCAGATACAAAAAAGACAGCCTATATGTCCTACGTAACTGCTGATGGGCAGGCAAAATCAAATAACGCACGAGCTAAGGTTTCCGAGATGGAGCCTCATCAGCGTATGGGGGTTTACTCGTTAGTTGATGACAGTCTATTTTGGGTTGATTTCTCAACGCTTACGGATATTCGCAGAAAACCGACTTATTTAAACGATACTCTAAACGTACTTTATGATAAGGATCGGTCTTTATTTGTTCACCCGATGGTTTTTTCTAAGCAATCGTCTGTTGGTATTATTGATGTGAGGTCTGCAGACAATAAGGACCGTTGGTTGGTCTCTTTTAACTTAACCAATGGTGAATTGAATGAATTGGTTCATGAACACGACGAGGCATGGATTGGTGGTCCAGGGATTTCTTCTTGGAATATGGCCGAAGGTTTTTTAGAGTGGTTAGATGATGGCCGTGTTTTCCTGTTTCAATCAGAGAGATCGGGTTATTCCCATCTATATTCCTATGATTTAGTTACGGGAAGCACTGAGGCTTTAACAAAGGGGCGCTTTGAAATCCGTAATGTACAACGCTCAAAAGATTCGAATTTTTTGTACGTGACTTGCAATAAAACCCATCCCGGTAATAGAGAGGTCTATCGTTTGGATCTTGAAAATGGTATAATGGAGTCGCTTTTAGTTTCTGATGGAGCTTATGAACTTAGCCTTTCTCCTGATGAAAAGTATCTCGCTTACAGGTATTCATCGACCAATCTTCCATGGGAGGTTTTTCTTTCAAAAAACGCGAAAAATAATTCTGTCAAGAAGTTGACAAAAAGTACCACGTCTGCATTTGACTCTTATGATTGGTTGGCTCCAGAGCTGACCACTTATCCAGCTTCAGATGGTGAGTCCATTTATACGAGGGTCTATAAACCTGAGGCCTCAAAGAAAAATAACGCAGCAGTGTTCTTTGTTCATGGCGCAGGCTATCTTCAGAATGCGCATCACTTTTGGAGCAGTTATTATAGAGAATATATGTTCCATAATCTTCTTGTTGAGAAAGGGTATACTGTTTTTGATGTCGATTATAGAGGTAGTGATGGTTATGGCCGAGATCACCGAACGGCAATCTATAGACATATGGGTGGGAAGGACCTGGATGACTATATTGATTTAAAGAAGTATGTAGTTTTAGAGCATGGCATTGACGAGGATAGGATTGGAATCTATGGTGGGTCCTACGGTGGTTTTATTACCTTGATGGCCTTATTAACAAAGCCAGATAAATTCGCTTGTGGAGCTGCATTAAGGTCAGTTACGGACTGGTCTCATTATAACCATGAATACACCAGTAATATTTTGAACTATCCTGAAACAGACCCGTTGGCCTATAGAAGAAGTTCCCCTATTTATTTTGCTGAACATCTTCAGAAGCCTTTATTAATGTTACATGGTATGGTAGACGACAATGTCCAATTTCAGGATGTGGTTCGTTTAAGCCAAAGATTTATTGAAGAGGGTAAAAAAGATTGGGAACTCGCGGTATTTCCAGTAGAGGCACATGGTTTTCAAAAAGCAGCTTCTTGGACGGATGAATACCGGCGTATATTAGAATTGTTTGAAACTCATTTACAGAAATAGGTATGAATATTATAGAATTATTTGAAAAAGAAGAGATGCTAAAAGCTTATCGCTTATTGACAGAGTTGTATCCAAAGATGACCGAAGAAGAATATTCTTCCCAACTTGACATCATGCTTCCACATAATTATTCAATGATCGCGGTTTTTGTCGAAAACGAAATGATCGGAGTCAGTGGCGTTTGGATTGGCCATAAACTGTGGTGCGGAAAATACATGGAGCTCGATAATGTTATCGTGACAGATAAACACCGGTCAAATGGAACTGGGAATCTGATTTTTGAATTTGCTAAAAAGAAAGCCCGTGAGCAGTCTTGCTCTTCTATAGGTCTAGATTCTTATACCTATAATCATGCGTCCCATAAATTTTTTATGAAAGAAGATTTTGTGATCAAGGGGTATCATTTTGTTCATATCATTGATGGTGATAAAATGCGATAAGTTTAGCCCTGATCGATTACCTCTAGATTTGCAAATCGCAGCAATACGGTTTTGCTTCCATGGTGCGGGAAAAATATCGTAGCTTTTTGATCCGGACCTTGCCCTTCCATGTTCGTCACCTTTCCTTTTCCAAATCTCTCGTGCTGAACATTGTAGCCTACCTTAATATCTGCTGTTTGATTAGGTCCATTGGATTGTGTGCGCTTCACCTCTTTTAGAGACCTAAGGTTTCCTACCGGAGAACCTCCAAGGCTTTTGTTTAGTCCACCTGACCTGCCACCTTCAAAGCTCTTTCCAAAAGAAGTTCTTGACATGGGTTGCTTGACGTTATTGAATGAAACGTACTGAGGGTCTATTTCATCAAGGAATCTAGAGGGCTCGCAGCTAATAGGTTGTCCCCAAAGAAACCTAGAAACGGCATAAGAGATCGTGCATGTGGTCATGGCTCGGGTGATTGCCACGTAAAACAACCTTCGCTCTTCCTCAAGGTCAGAGCGCGACTGAAGCGACATTTGTGAGGGGAATAGGTTTTCTTCTAATCCAACAAGAAATACATTCGGGTATTCAAGCCCTTTACTAGAATGGATAGTCATTAAAGAAACATGGTTTTTTTCTTCAGGATTGTCTTGATCGGCATCTGTTAGAAGCGCAACATCCATCATAAAATCTGCAAGTGTTTTAACGCCTTCGTCTTCACTTGAATTCACAAACTCTTGTATTCCTCCAAGCAGCTCTTCAATATTCTGGAACCTTTCAACCTCTTCAGGCCCTTTATTCTTCTCACTGACAAGCTCATTCATGATCCCCGATGATTTTGCAATGCGCTCGGCAAGTGTAAAGGCATCTTTTTCATTAATCTCAGCCTGAAAGCTTTTGATCATCGTGACAAAATCTCCGATTCTAGTCTGTGTTCCTTTGTTAATATCTACAGGATATTTATGGAAATTAGAGATGATCTCCCAGATGCTTGTTCCGTAATTATTGGCAGCGATAATTAGTTTTTCAATGCTTGTTTTTCCTAGTGCCCGACGGGGGTAGTTGATCACACGTTTTAAAGCCTCTTCATCATTTGGATTGGCAGACAGTCTGAAGTAAGCGAGTAGATCCTTTATTTCCTTTCGTTGGTAAAAAGAAAGACCTCCATAGACCTTATAGGGTATGTTTAGTTTCCTGAGGGATTCTTCAAAGCTCCTTGATTGCCTGTTGGTTCTATAAAGAATCGCAAAGTCGTTGTAGCTTCCTGTAGCTTTCTGTTTGTCATAAATCTTTGCAGAGACTGACCGGCCTTCCTCATTGTCAGTAAGGGTTCTTATGACCTCGATCTTTTCTCCTGTTTGGTTCTCGGTCCAAACATTCTTTTGGATTTGGTCTTTATTGTTCTTGATGACGCTGTTTGCAGCTTCAACAATATTTTTCGTGCTTCTGTAATTTTGCTCCAGCTTAAAAAGACTGAATTCAGGGTAGTCCTTTTTGAAATTCAGAATATTTTCAATGTTTGCACCTCTAAAGGAATAGATACTCTGCGCATCATCTCCAACCACACAGATGTTTTCGTACGCGGCAGCCAATTTCTTTATAATCAGATATTGTGCGTAATTGGTATCCTGGTACTCATCGACAAGAATGTATTTGAATTTATGCTGGTAGTAATGAAGTACATCAGGAAAATCACGAAGTAAAACATTTGTATAATATAAAAGGTCATCAAAGTCCATCGCTCCAGATCTTTGACACCGATTCATATAGCTCGTGTATATTCTACTTAGCTCAGGTCTTCTTGTTTGCTTGTCCTCTAATAAAATTTCTGAGTTCTGTGCGTAATCCTCAGGTGAAATCAGGTTGTTCTTTGCTGTTGAGATTCTCCCAAAAACTTGGCTTGGTTTATAGGTTTTATCGTCTAGGTTGAAACCCTTGATGATATCTTTGATGAGACTCTTGGAGTCTTGCGTGTCGTAAATCGTAAAATTGGTGGGGAAGCCAATTCGATCTGCATTGAAGCGAAGGATTTTCGAGAAAACAGAATGGAAAGTCCCCATTGTAATGTTTTTGGCTTCATGCATTCCTGCAATATTGCCAATTCTCTCCGTCATTTCCTTTGCTGCCTTATTTGTAAACGTTAGGGCCAAGATATTGAAGGGGTCTATGCCGTTTTCCATCATGTGGGCAATACGGTAGGTGAGTACCCGCGTCTTTCCTGAGCCGGCACCGGCGATTACCATTGCCGCACCATACATGTGCGCTGCGGCTACTTTTTGACTGTCATTAAGTTCATTCAGGAAGTTCATGAAAATGCTTTCTACAAAACTAATTAATCAGTTGTGTATTTGAAAGAAGAAAATAATTGATAAAAAAGAACTTTTGAACAATGAAATGCATTTGCGGTTAAAGAGAATAGTATAAATTTACTTTCATGAAAGAAGTTCTAATTTATCACAACAACCGATGTTCCAAAAGTCGGCAGGCGCTTCAGGTGCTTCAAGAAAAGGAGATTACTTTAAATGTGATCAATTATATGCAAGATTTAATTACTGTAAAGGAGCTTAACGAGGTTCTTACAAAGCTAAACATCAAACCCGATGCACTTCTTAGAAAGAGCGAGGGGGATTATAAAGAGCATGTAAAGGGTAGGGGGTTGAGTGACCAAGAGTTGGTAAAGCTTATGGTTGAATACCCTAAGTTAATCGAGCGTCCGATTGTTATAGCTGGTGAACAGGCTGTAATCGCTAGACCCGTTGAGTTGATTGAGGCGCTTTTTAAGACTACTGATCAATAATTATTTGTTTTTACACGCCAATAATTATTAAAATAGTTTTTGGTGTTCTTGTTCTAGTGTTAAAAGATGGGGGGGGCGAATCAGTTCAAAGTTCTTTCTTGGAGCAATCTTTGGTGAATTGCTTGTAAATATCAGGATATTGATTTTTTTTTGGAGCCTACCTCATTATTTAAATTATCTTTGACTTGCTATTTGATTCATGAAATTAGAAACTATATATCTAAAGGCGAATACGCCTTTTTCTAAAGCAATTCAGACCTGGTGTTCTGAAAATGCAAACGAAGTTGTTCACACGAAAGAACGCTACGATTTATCTATAGAATTATTTGATTCTTTGCTTATTGTGAGTGAAAACCAATCTATTTCTAAAGAAAATTGGAATCTAAAGTCATTGTTTGATCAAAATCAAAAATCCACTTATCGTATTGATATCAATGGAACCTTAAATGTCTCTATTGTGAATCTGAAACTATGGCTTCATTCAAATAAAGCCAAGCATCTTTTAGTAGTTGGAAAGGATGAGATTATAAAAAATGAAAATTTAGATCGATTTCTTGGTAAGCTTAATGAGCTTACGCTCTAAGTTCGGCCCCTAATTCCTTTTCAAGCTTCATTCTAATGTGTTCCATGATAGGATCAATCATTTTATCTTTCAAAGTCGTTTCGTGGTCTTGAAAGGTAAAAGATACGGCATAAGATTTTTTTCCTTCCGGCAGTTTATCACCTTCGTAGACATCGAATAATGCAATTTCTTTCAAGAGCTTTTTATCAGCGGAATACCCAATCTTTTCTATGGATGCGTATTCTACATCTTGATTGAGAATCAATGAGAAGTCTCGTTTGACGTAAAAGGTTTTCGGTAATTCTTTAAAGACCGTTTTGGAACTACTGTATTTTAAAAGTCGATCCCAATTCGCTATAGCAATAAATACTTTGGTTTTAATTCCGTTTTTCGCACACCATTTCTGACTGGCTTGGCCAAATTCAATCAGGGTTTCTTTACCCACAGTGTATTGATAGCTTCTTTCAAAGAAAGAGTCCTTATTGATGCCTTCTTGTATTTTGGATTTTACACCTAGTTTAGTCGTTAGATTTTGACAGTACTGTTTTAAGTTAAAGAAGTCAAGACTCTCCGTAGCGTGTTGCCAAGAATTATCGTGTGATTTCCCTGTCAAAACAATGCCTAGCTCTCTGGTTTCAGTGAAGCCTTTATCGGATGTGTAGTAAGATTTTCCGAACTCGAATAAACGTTGTGTTTGCTGCTGGCGGTTTTGATTGTAAGCTATATTTTCTAACAAACCAAAGAATAGCGAGCGCCTCATGGTCTCAAGTTCTTTGCTGAGGGGATTGAGTAGCTGCACACTTATCTCTGTGTTGTCGGGAATATCTTTTCTCCTTAGCGAGTTGTTCATGACTTCATTAAACCCATTTGAAACGAGCCATTCTGCAGTTGACCTTTGGAGGTCTTCTGTGTTTTTACCATTTTCAGTAGGGAAGGAGATGTGCCATTTCTTAGGCAATTCAACTTTGTTGAACCCATAAATCCTTAAAACTTCTTCTAGTATATCTGCAGGTCTCGTTACATCTATACGGTATTCAGGTACAGATACTTGTATGTCATTAACTAAATCTTTTATTAATGTAAAATCTAAGGATTCTAATATGTTTTTCACATCGGCAAGTTCAAGGCTTGTTCCAAGCCGGTCGTTGAGGTACTCAAGGCTAAATGAGATGTGTTGCTTTGGAGCGGCTGCGCTTTCAGTCTTTATAGGCTGCATAGCGATTGATGCTCCGGCAATGTCTTGTAAAAGTAAAATAGCTCGGTGCATAGCATGCTCGGTAAAAGTGGCGTCAACACCTCTTTCAAATCTAAAACTAGCGTCTGTTTGAATGCCGTGTGCTTTTGAAGTTTTACGAACTGACGTAGGATTAAAGATTGCTGATTCAAGGAAAACAGCTGTGGTTTTGTCATTGATGCCCGAATCAGCTCCTCCGAATACACCTGCTATACAAAGGTCTTTGTCTCCACTTGCTATCATAAGCTCTTCGCCATTAAGCGTTCTATCAATGCCATCAAGTGTTTTGAAGCTATTTCCTTTTTTAGCCTTCCGAATGGAAACCGTTTCTGTAATCTGTGAACGATCAAATGCGTGCATGGGCGTACCAAACTCATACATCACATAATTGCTTACGTCAACCACATTGTTGATGGGTTCAAGTCCAATTACTTTTAAATAATTTTGAAGCCATTTTGGAGATGGGCCAACTTTAACATCGTGTAAGATGGCACCAATATATTTAGGGCAAAGCTCTTGGTCTGTAATGTCAATTTTAACAGCGTCAATGTCTTTTTTGCTCTTGATGTTTAATTTTGTTTCTGGGAGCTGAATATCTAGTGAAAGGTCATTGTGGTAATTTAGGTATGCTTTTAGATCTCTAGCTACGCCAATATGTCCCATTGCATCACAGCGGTTAGGGGTTAGCCCTATTTCAAGTTGAACGTCTTCGTAGATGTCAAAATATGCTGAAGCAGCAAGTCCTGTTTTCGCGTTATCTGGAAGTACCATAATTCCCTCATGGGCGTCACCTAGTCCGATTTCATCTTCTGCGCAAATCATCCCTACAGACTCAACTCCTCTAATTTTTGATTTTTTGATTTTAAAAGACGGATTGGGTTTAGGGTATAATGTGGTTCCAACCGTCGCCACAATGACCTTTATACCCTTTTCAACATTCGGGGCACCACAAACTATTTGTAAAGTTTCAGTTCCTATATTGACTTGAGTGACTTTTAAACGATCTGCATCAGGATGCGGCTCGCTAGATAAGACTTCGCCAATAACAAGTCCTTGAAGACCACCTTGAATCTCTTCGAATTTATTCATCCCTTCGATTTCCAGACCAGTATCCGTAAGAATTTCTGAAACTCTTTCAGGACTCAGGTTGAATTCTAGATATTTATGAAGCCAATTGTAAGAAATTTTCATGACAAGTTATTTGACTGCGAATTTATCAATTCTAAGGCAATCTTCTTCATGGTTTAAAGAATATTAACCTCTCTTTCGAGTCGAACCCCGAATTTTTGTTCTACATCATTGATGATTTGAAGTGATAAGTTTAATATTTCGCTTCCTTTTGCGTCTTTGTAATTGACGAGTACCAATGCTTGTTTTTTGTGAACGCCATAACGTGCTTCTATGACCTTTCCTTTCCATCCTGACTGTTCTATGAGCCAACCTGCTGCTAATTTAGCAGCATCTTCTCCCGATGGGTAGTTAGGTATTTCGGGGTGCTGGTCTAAGAGTTGAGTCAGTTTCTTTTTTGAAACAATTGGGTTTTTAAAAAAGCTTCCTGCGTTCCCTATAACTTTAGGGTCTGGAAGTTTGGATTGTCTTATAGAGATTACGGCATTACTGATGTCTTTTATTTTCGGGTCTTTTATATTTTGATCTTGAAGTGCCGCTTCTATCGCTCCATAGGAAGTATTCAGAATGTGTTTCTTAGATAGTCTAAATCCTACATGGCAAATAACATATTCGCCCTTTACTTTATTCTTGAAAATACTTTCTCTGTATCCAAAAGCGCATTCTTCATTGGTAAACCTTTGAATGGTTCCACTTGAAATATGTACCGCATCTAGAAATTCAAAAACATCTTTTATTTCTGTGCCATAAGCTCCAATATTTTGCATAGGGCTAGCGCCAACATTGCCTGGGATCAAGCTCAGGTTTTCAACTCCACCATAATCTAAGGAAATGCACTTGAGCACGAATTCATGCCAGTTCATCCCCGCACCAGCTTTGACGAGGACCGTTTCCTCATTTTCTTCAAGGATTTCAAACCCCAGAATCTCATTTTTCAAGACCAAGCCATTAAAGTCTTGCGTAAACAGTATGTTACTTCCACCTCCAAGAATGAATAAAGGCATGTCATCTCGATTTAGAAGCAATTCTTTTAAAGAAGCAATGGAGTCAAAGCTAGAGAAATGTGATGCTGTCGCATCGATACCGAAGGTATTAAAAGCCAGTAGAGATTTGTTTCTTTGTAACATAAGTCAAAAATACATTCTATATTGAGTGTTGATTTAAGGTCAATTAAAAACATACTAACAATAAAACTTTAATTTTCTTTTCTGCGAGGTGTTAAAAAGATAAAAAAAACCATTCTACCTCCGAAGTGTTACTATTTTTGTTACGTTCCGTTTTCTATTTAAAATACATTTATGAGATATTTCGCTTTCCTTTTTTTATTGACATTTTTAGGTGTTTCTGTAGATGCTTATTCGCAAGACGTTTCAACGTCCTATAAATTTAAAGAGGTCATCGACAAGGTAAGCCGATATTACGTGGATGAAACGGATGCTGAGTCTCTTACTGAAACAGCTATTGTCGCCTTATTAGAGGAACTTGATCCGCATTCCACCTATATACCCGAAGATGAATTAAAAGCGGCACAAACTTCAATCAATGGGAGTTTTGTCGGGGTAGGAATTCGATTCCAAATCATGAAAGATACTTTAAACGTAGTGGCTACGATTTCTGGTGGCCCTGCTGAAAAATTGGGCATGCTTCCTGGAGATAAAATCGTTATGGTAGACGGCGAAAATATTGCAGGAACGGGCCTTAAAAATAGTGATGTTAGAGAAAAGCTTTTAGGTGAGATGGGGTCAAAGGTGATGGTTGAAGTTCAAAGGAGAAATTCAAAGAAGAACCTTGTTTTCAATGTAACAAGAGATAAAATTCCAGTATTCTCAGTTGATTCTTATTATATGATAGATAAGGAGATAGGTTATATTAAGCTTAATAGTTTCTCTAGACGTTCGCACGAGGAGGTTCGAAATGCGTTATTTAATCTAAAGAAACAAGGGATGAAAAGCTTGATTTTTGATTTGCAAAGTAATGGTGGTGGCTTGTTGGGGACTGCTCATAAACTGGCTGATGAATTCCTTTCCAATGAAAAACTTATTGTTTATTCAGAGGGTAAAGCGCAGCCTCGAAACAATTTAAGAGCAGAATTTAAAGGTCTTTTTGAAGACGGTAAGCTTGTTGTTTTGACGAATGAGTATTCGGCGTCCGCAAGTGAAATTCTTTCTGGAGCGATTCAGGATTGGGATAGAGGCTTGGTTGTTGGGCGAAGAACATTTGGGAAAGGACTCGTTCAAAGACCGATGGGTTTAAGTGATGGTTCAGAAATCAGGTTAACTATCGCTAGATACTATACGCCATCTGGTAGGTTTATCCAGAAACCTTATGACGATGTTGAATCCTATCGAAAAGATATTTCTGAGCGTTATTTGAATGGAGAGTTTGTTCACTCGGATTCTATAAAAATGCCTGACTCCTTAAAGTTTAAAACCTTAATTACCAATCGAACTGTATTTGGTGGTGGAGGGATCATGCCAGATTTCTTTGTTCCCTTAGATACTACGAGTAATTCTGATTATTATTCGGACCTACTCCGGGGTGGTTTTCTCAATACATTTTCTTATTCTTACTCAGATATAAATCGCAAAGAAATGCTTCTTAAGTATCCTGACTTTAAGACCTTTAAAGAGGAGTTTAAGTGTGATGAAGCTTTCATGCAAGACTTTTTTAATTATGTAAATAAAGAGGATCCAGAACTAGAGAAGAATGTTGAGGAGTACGCTATCAGTGAGGGCTCGATTAAACTTCGTTTAAAAGCATATTTAGCAAGGAACTTGTGGGATACAAATGAATTTTATGAAGTCTATAATACTTCTAATGAAATCATTAATAGAGCCATAGATATTTTACAAACGAAAGAATACGAAAAAGTAAACCTAGATCGATAATGAGAAGAGTAGTTATTACAGGGTTAGGAGCGCTAACGCCTATTGGTGAGGATGTCGATTCCTTTTGGGATGGATTGAAAAGTGGAAAAAGTGGTGCAGCGCCCATCACGAAGTTCAATACAGAAAAATTCAAGGCTAAATTTGCTTGTGAGCTAAAGAACTACAATGCTTTGGATTTCTTTGACCGCAAAGAGGTCAGAAAGTATGATCCTTTTAGTCAGTACGCATTGGTTGCTTCGGACCAGGCTATTTTGGATGCCAATATTGATTTTAAAACCATAGATAGAACAAGAGCTGGTGTTATTTGGGGTTCGGGAAATGGAGGGATACAGACCTTTCAAGATCAGATGAAAGAATTTTGTGATGGAGACGGTACGCCAAGGTTTACACCTTATTTCATTCCGAGAATACTTGTCGATATTGCTTCTGGAATTATTTCAATTAAGCATGGACTTCAGGGAGTGAATTTTTGTCCTGTTTCTGCTTGTGCAACATCGAATACGGCTTTGATAGAAGCTTTTAATTACATTAAATGGGATAAGGCTGACCTCATTATAAGCGGTGGGTCAGAAGCAGCGATAAACGAGTCCTCTATGGGTGGGTTTGCTTCTGCTCGAGCTTTGTCAACTAAGAATGATACTCCAGAAACGGCTTCAATGCCATTTGACGTTGATCGGGATGGTTTTGTGATGGGTGAAGGTGCGGGCGCACTAATCGTCGAAGAATACGAACATGCTTTAAAAAGAGGCGCTAAGATCTATGCCGAAATTGTCGGTGGTGGAATGGCTGCTGATGCTTATCATTTAACGGGTACCCATCCTGAGGGAGAGGGTGCTGTTCTTGGAATGCGCGAGGCAATGCGTGAAGCGGGTATTGGTCCTGATGATATCGATTATATTAATATGCACGCTACATCAACGCCTTTAGGAGATAAGTCTGAGCTAATTGCTGCTGAGCGTGTTTTTGGAGGGGATTCAGAGGTTACTATTTCTGCAACAAAGTCCATGACTGGTCACCTTTTAGGAGCAGCGGGCGCCATCGAAGCGATTGCTTGTGTTAAAATATTACAGCATGATTTTATACCGCCTACCATAAACACAAAAAATATTGAGCCAGATTTTGCTGATTTATTTGATTTCCCCATTGGTGAAGAGGGAAGGTCTAAAGAGGTGAACTACGCCATGAGTAATACTTTTGGTTTTGGTGGTCACATCGCATCTCTGGTTGTAAAGAAATACAAAGGAAAAAATGAACGATAAAGTGGGTTGGTTTTTTAAAACGATTTCTTTCATTGTTGTTTTTCTTATCGGTTTCTCTCAAAGTAGTTGGGCACAGAAGCAAAGCCATTCGGTTTACGGGAAAGTGATCTCACAATCTCAGGATCCAGTAATGTTTGCTACTGTTAAATTATTGAACATTCAAGATTCCTCTTTGCTCAATGCAGTATATACAGATTCTTTAGGTGGCTTTAAGTTTTCTGAAGTTCCTTGTAGCTCACCTTATCTATTGAAGGTTTCAAATACCGGCTATATAACATTGTTTCAGCCTCCTTTTAAATCGGTATTATGTGCGGACCATGATTATGGGTTTATTGCGCTTGTTATGGATGCTACTTTGAATTTAAAAGAAGTGAAAGTAAGGGCTCAAATAGATGTACTCAAAGCAGGTATTGATAAAAAGATTTACAATGTCGGTCAGGATATATCTGTTCGAGGAGGAACTGCAAATGACGTTCTCAACAGATTGCCATCGGTGGAAGTGGATGAAGACGGTGGCGTTACGCTTCGAGGAGATGGCTCTGTTATTATATTGATCAATGGCCGCCCTAGCTCTTTGAGTGGTGGTAATGGAAAGACCTTGTTAGATGCTTTGCCTGCAGGTTCAATTGAGCGCGTAGAGATTGTGGCCAACCCATCAGCCAAATATGACCCCGATGGCACCTCAGGAATTATAAATATTGTACTAAAAAAGAGTCTTTTTAAAGGTTTGAATGGTTCGGTCTCTTCTAATTTAGGCAGTGGAGATTTGTCAAGTGGGAATATTTTAGAGGGCAATGTCTCTCTGAATTTCAGAAACAATAAGTTCAATGTGTTCACAAACTATAATGGCAGAACCTATAATGGCTATAGAAATAAGTTTTCTGATCTCTATGAGGATGTAGGTGTTGATTCGGTAACACACCTGAACCAAAGCCGGATCGGCACGGACTTGAATAATTCACAATCGTTTAGAACAGGACTTGATGTAAACCTCAGTGAGCGTCATAAGCTAGGTGTTTTTGCAAATGTCAGTATTGGCAGGAGGGAGCGCACGGGTGACTTGTGGAATACTCTATACGGCTATGATGGTAATACTAGTGATCTATGGCTTAGGTCATCGTTTGATCCAAAAAAACGACAAAACATGGACTTTGGAATTAATTATGAATGGTCCTTCAAAAACGATAGAGGTAAGCTTCAGTTTAATGGCAATCAGTCATTAGGTAAAGAGGATATTAGCGGCTTTTATGTAGAGACCTACTATACTGCAGATACCCTTTTAAATGGAGCGGATTCTTTACGGCAGCAAATGTTTAATAAAGAATCGAATAATATCAATACACTTCAGCTGGATCTAGAGTATGTTTTTCCAGAAATTAATTCACGAATAGAGCTTGGCGCAAAGAGTATCGTTAGGGACCAATCAGTGAATACCTATTCAGAAACTTTTAGCGTTCCTGACCAAAATTATTTTGAGGATACACTTGCGAATTTTGATTACTTGTACAGTGAGCGGATCTATAGTTTGTACGGTATTTTCGGTCAGCAGGTGAAAAAGTTTAAGTATCAATTTGGTTTGAGAGCAGAACAGGCGAATCAAATTCCAGATTTAGTCTCAGACAGTGTGTCTGTACCTAGCCGTTATTTTAATTTGTTTCCATCTGCACATTTGAAATATGCATTTAATGACAAAAACGAATTTGGACTGAGCTATAGCCGCAGGATTTCAAGAGCTCGTGCCAACCAGCTAAACCCATTTACAAATTATTCAGACCCGTTTAATTTAAGGCGCGGTAACCCTTATTTAAAACCTGAATACATACATTCTTTTGATCTTGCTTATACCTATGAACGCAAAGCTTTGTCTTTGTCCACGAGTATCTATTACAGAAGAAGTGAGGGCGTTATCACTAGAATTAAGGAGTTTTATGACGACAATACAAGTGCCATTACCTATCAAAACCTGAGCAATACAAACGCCTTTGGAACTGAAGTCGTTTTAATGGTTAAGCCTTATCCATTTTGGAGAACCACAGCCTCTTTTAATGGAAATATTGTAGAGTACTTTACAGATTCACAGGGCTTGTCAGATGCGACAGGTGCCTACATGAAAGCTAAGTTTAATACGGTTTTTGATTTTTGGAAGAAAACGGCAAGCTTACAGGCAAGTTATGGTTATAACGGTCCGCGTGTTGTTGTTCAGGGAACGGTACAACGAAAAGGGACTTTTGATATCGCATTTGATAAAAAGCTTATGGATGGGGATATGGCTCTGGGCTTTAGGGTATCAGACCTGTTTAACCGTCAATCATTCTACATGGAAGCTACAAGGGGAGATTTTCAGCAGATTGCCTATTACAAATGGATGTCGAGAAGAATCTTTGTGACTTTTAGCTATAAGTTTGGTAAAATGGACTTTAAGAAAAAAAGCACCTCAGAAATGAATAGTCCTGATGCAGGTTAGGGGTTCTCGCCCTCTAGGTTTTTTAAGATCCTCCCATATTCAGATAACACTTCTATTTTTAGAGCGTTCAGTGGTGTTTCTTTTTCTTCTTCTAAATACTTAAGCAGCAGCATTGAATCCATTTCCTTTCCAAGCGTAGGGAGCTGAATTGAGGTGTAGTCGAATTCAAAATGTTTACTCCAAGCCTTCATGTTTTCAATCAAGCTCTCAATCGCTTTTATAAGGAGGTTTGCATCAGAATGCATCGATATGACTTGTTTGATAAGACTCTTGTTTCTTTCGTAATGTAAAAATAAGGCTACCCAATTTTCGCCTTCTACAATCGGTTTTTGAATTGGGTATTCTGTTGTCTCGGGTTGTGCTAGGAAGGTGTAAGCTTCTTGAATTTTATAAAGTCTTTCTTGGCGTTTTCGCAGCACCTTTGGAATGACTCCTTGAATTAATAAGGTATTCTTAATCTCAAAAACAATTTGCTCGTATGCTTCTTGAATGTCCTCAAGGTCTTTTATTTTTAGAATGAGCTTAGCCGTTTTTTGATCCATTTTTAATTTTATTTCTCCTCATTCTGATATTCAACATTTCAACAAGTAGGGCATAAGCCAGAGCGAAATAAATATACCCTTTAGGAAAGTGCTGTCCAAAGGCTTCAGAAATAAGAAGTATACCAACTGCTACAAGAAAGCTCAGGGCAATCATTTTTATTGTAGGGTTGTTGGTGATGAAATCACTGATTTGTTTGGCAAAGCTGATCATGACAATCATTGATATGATAATTGCAAAAACAATAATGGCCATGGGATTTGAATTTGTTTCAGCGCCGACTCCATTTGTCATTCCCACAGCGGATATAATAGAGTCAAAACTAAAAATTACATCAATTAGAACAATTTGTCCAATAATTTGAGAAAGCCGGTTTGATTTCTTTTCAGTCTTTCCATGATCATGGTTGATATTCTTGTGCATTTCAGAGACTGACTTGTAAATCAAGAACAACCCTCCAAGTAAAAGTATGATGCTTTGGGCGCTAAAAGGGGTTTTGAAAATATGAAATAATGGATCCGTTAGCTCCATGATTAAAGAGACCACCGAAAGTAGTGCTAGGCGTAATATTAAGGCTATAGACAAACCAATATTTCTTGCTTTTCTCTGCTGAACAGGTTCTAAATCATCTGTTACAATACTAATAAATAGGATGTTGTCTATACCTAGGACGATTTCCAAAATGGACAGAATAAGTAAGTAAATCCATCCTTCCCAAAGAGTGAATATATCAAAGTAATCAAGCATTCTTTAAGTGTTTAAAAAATCGGTTTAAATCCTTAGGGTTTTCCTCTGAATCAGTTTCCAAAACTAACAATTGTGCTTGTTCATCCTGGAAGAAGTGAATTATTTTTTCTTGATAGCCTTGGTCTTTTTTGTGGTCATATACCTTGATTCCAAAGCCTTCAGCGATACTTGAAACGTCTGCATCGTGCTTTGCTTCAAAATAACGTTCAAGCTGGTTCGATGTTTTTGGCCCATCGATGATTTTAAAGATTCCGCCTCCTTTGTTGTCGATGACAATCATCTTTAAGTTTTTCGGGAAGGGTTTGATCCAAAGTGCATTGCTGTCATAAATAAACGAAATATCACCACTTACAAATACATGCTGTCGCTTAGGAGATGCAATGGCGCAACCGACTGCTGTGCTTGTACACCCGTCTATGCCGCTGGTTCCACGATTGCACTCGTATAGCACGTCTTTTATGGGGTCAAATAATTGCATATAGCGCACTACTGAGCTATTGCCTAAATGAAGTGTGCATTTCTCTGGGAGTACCTGGTAAAGCGCATTAAATACCTCTAAATCTGTCTCGTTTTTTTGTGAAACAAAATATTTTGGAAGCCTGTCCCTAATCTGGCAATCCAGTTGCTGCCAACTTGCTTTAAAATTGAGTGTGTTTAATAGCGTGGCATTCTTGTTGAGGGAAAGAAAGTAATCACTAGCGATACAGTTGTAATACAAATCTCTTCTCAAAAACAGGTCAGTTCCAATTTCTTTGGGATGGATCGCGATATGCTGTTTTGGAGGGTTTTCAATAAAAAAAGTCTTTATCTTTTTTGAAACAATGGCACCGCCTATCGTAATAATGATGTCGGGAGTAAATCTTTTGGCGGTTTTAGGGGTGATGGAATTTAAAGTTCGATCAATACAGTTCACAAATGACGGGTCATTCAGAGCGGATGTGTTTTCGTTAAGTACAACGACATTTGAATTCTTACTAAAATCGATCAATTCCCTTTTAAGAGCAATGTCATTTGACCCTTGCCCACACAATACCAATATTTTTTTATTGCTGAATTTTGCGAGCTCTTTGTTGTTCAATTCAAAAGAGGTATGCACTGCATCTTGATCTATTTCCTTTGGCTTTAAAGCCTTGAAGACATGCTTTGAAAGTCCATAAAGAGGTTCATCTAAGTGAACATTCAGATGCATTGGACCAAGTGGAGGGGACGCCAACTCTTGAAAAAATTTGTTTGCAGTGTCTGTAAAGGAGGTTTTATCAACTTCTTCAATTGACCAGGAACGTTTACTGTGTTTTCCGAACAAATCATTTTGCATGATTGTCTGTCCCTGACCTTTATTAATCAGTTTTTTGGGTCTGTCGGCAGAAAGAATAAGCAGTGGTTGCTGTCTGTAAAAACTTTCCGAAAGAGCGGGGAAGTAATTTAGGGCTGCCGATCCAGAGGTACAGCATAAAACAACAGGCTCTTTTAGGGTTTGAGCGATGCCGAGTGCATAAAAAGCGGCAGCTCTTTCATCGTGAATCACGTGGGTTTGAAAGAAAGGATTTCGGTCAAATGATATTGCGAAAGGAGCGTTTCTCGAACCAGGCGAAAATACGATATGTTTTACTCCATTATTTAAGCACTCTTCAACGATTTTTTGAACAATTGCTTTGTTACTAATTTCCATGCTTTGCAAATCTACAATAAATCAAAAATACGTGACAATGTTTCACTCTTCCTTTCTGTTTCTTCCCATTCTTTTTCAGGCTTAGAGTCCAATGTGTATCCGCCGCCAACATAAATGTGTGCTTTGTTTTTAGTGAGCTGACAACAACGTAAATTCACATAAAGTTTGGTTCTTTTTTCTGATACGAATCCAATGTAGCCGCAGTATAGGCTTCTGTCATGTCCTTGGTCATTGAGTTCAATGGTTTCAATGAGATTGATGCTTTCTTTTTTAGGGACACCACAAACGGCAGGAGTGGGGTGAAGTGCTTCGGCGATATCAGTAGCTTCTTTTTTTTGAAGGTCAAATGAGATGTCACTGCGAAGGTGTTCTATGTTTCCTGCAGGAGAGGTGTAGGGGCCGTTGACTTCAACGACATCAACTTGCTGCTCTTTTAGGGTGTTGGTAATATATTCTGAAACAAAACGTTGCTCAGCATATTCTTTTTCTTTCCATTCCGTTTTGGCCTGTATTTCTTTAGTTCCCGCTAATGCCATTGTAAATCCGTTGTCACCATGGGCTTCTAACAAAGTTTCAGGACTGGCT
>CAJJCU010000082.1 GCA_905182775.1 uncultured Flavobacteriales bacterium | reverse complement strand
TAATTGAGCACTCAAAAAATAACAATTGAATCTCAAAAACATCAAAAAAAAGAAAATCACTTGTAAAAAAAACGCAAAGAATCAGAACTAATCCCTCCTACTTGACCTATTCCATATATGATTTTAATGCTTGGTCAAATAGGAATACAAATGAATAAATTAATAACAAATAATAATGATTAACTATTTCAAAAAAAAACAATCCTACGCTCATGTTACAAAATCACTTCACCTATTTATATTGAAAGCAACACTTTATTTTATTTTAGGTATTTTTAGCAACCTAATTTTAAATAAAAAAAAATGAAGAATATTTTAGTAGCGCTTTCGCTATTTGTTGGTTTTTTCGTCCATGCAGACGAAGGCATGTGGTTTCTCATGTTTCTAGACCGGTTGAATCAGCGAGACATGGAGAAAATGGGCCTTCAGCTCACATCGGAAGAAATCTATAGCATTAACAATTCCAGCCTTAAGGATGCAATTGTTCAATTCAATGGAGGATGCACTGCTGAGCTGATTTCAGACCAAGGTCTTGTATTGACAAATCACCATTGTGGTTACAATGCGATTGCAGAACTTTCTACCCCTGAAAATGATTACCTCACCGATGGTTATTGGGCAGGCACAAAGGGAGATGAAATGAAACCAAAGTCTCTTTATGTTCGCTTTTTTGTGAGAATGGACGATGTTTCCAAACGCATGCTTGGCGTTGTAAACGCTGAAATGACAGAAGAAGAGCGCAGTCAAGCCATCAAGGCAGAAACTGCTAAAATTGAAGCAGAAAATAGCGAAGACGGAAAGTACGTTGTAAGCGTTCGCTCTTTCTTTCAAGGAAATGAATACTATTATTTTGTTTATCAAGATTATACCGATGTAAGATTAGTTGGAACACCTCCTGCTAGTGTAGGTAAATTCGGTGGTGATACTGATAACTGGGAATGGCCAAGACATACAGGAGATTTCTCAATGTTCCGGATTTACGCAGATAACGAAGGGAATCCTGCTGATTATTCAACAGCAAATGTTCCTTTAAAACCAAAGCATCATTTACCTGTAAACATCCAAGGTGTTGCGCAAGATGATTTCGCGATGATTTTGGGATACCCAGGAAGAACCAATCGTTGGTTGCCAGCAGGTGGAATTGATCAAAATGTAAAATTCGCCTACCCTGCATGGGTTGAAGCTTCTAAAAAAGCGATGGATGTTATGAAAAAGCACATGGATAAAGACAATGGTGTCCGATTGAATTATGCCTCCAAATATGCTGGTGTCGCCAACTATTGGAAGAACCGTCAAGGAATGATTGATGCTTTGACGAAGTTTGAAACCGCCAATTCAAAAGCCAAAAATGAGGCTAAATTTGACAAGTGGACAAAAAAGAAAAAGAACGCTAAGTATTCTGGTGTTATTAAAGACATTAACGACTATTATGCCTTAACAAATGATAAAGCCAGACATGACAACTACCTAAGAATGGTCTTTAGAGGTTCCAAATTTGCAACGATTTCTCGAAGCTTAGGAAAAGTTTTAACTCAATATGCTGAAGGTGAAAGTGATATGGACCCGACATGGTATGCTATTGAAGATTTCTTACAAGCTTCTGACCTAGCCCTTGAAAAAGAAATGCTTTTAGAAATGCTTAAACTATATACCGAGAAGGCCGGAAAGAACTTGCCTGTCATCAACCCTTATTCCAAGATTCAATCTTTAGATGGATATTTAGATGCCATTTATGAATTAAGCATCTTCACATCTGAGAGTCGCCTTAAATCGTTTTTTTACGCCCCAAATAAGGACTTCATAAAAAGTGATCCATTAATGATTTTGTCGAATACTCTATTAGACCACTATTTCTCAAGTGATATCAAAATAGATGAAGCAAAAGACAAATACGACAGAGCCTACAGAATGCTTGTTGATGGTATGCGTAAGTCAGGACTTAGTCCAGTTACTTATCCCGATGCAAATTCCACCTTAAGACTCACCTACGGAAAAGTAAGTGCATTGCCTTCAGATAGTAGAAATGACGCTAAAGAGAATTATTATACGACACTAAAAGGAACAGTCAAAAAATACATACCTAATGATGCTGAATTTGACCTACCTAAGGGTTTAATAGAGCTTTATGAAAAAAAGGATTTTGGTCCTTATGCAGATAAAGCAGGTTATATGCCTGTAAATTTCTTAACCAACAATGATATTACGGGTGGGAATTCAGGCTCCCCTGTTCTAAATGGTAACGGTGAGCTTATCGGCCTTGCATTTGACGGTAACATTGAAGCTATGGCTGGCGATGTCATTTTCGATGCCAAGCTTCAAAAGACAATCAATGTCGACATCAGATATGTATTGTTCTTAATCGATAAATATTCCGATGCAAAACATATTGTTGATGAAATGACGATTATAAAGTAGTTGTAAAAATAAAGACTTGAGAAGCCTCGCTAATGCGGGGCTTTTTTAATTTAAAGAAGTAGACAACATCGATAAATGATGGAAGGAATCAAATATCTCCTTTTCAGACAATTCATTATGATAGGTCGCTGCACCTATATCGCTTAAAAGTACTGAATAGATCTTCCCCGACTCATTTTTCTTGTCGTTGTACATTAAAGCAATCATGCCGTCTATATCCTGATTGCTAAAATTTATAATCGGATATGTTTTTGCTAGTAGCGCTTGAATACGCTGAAAAGAGTCTTTACTCAGCAACCCTCTTAGCATTGAGATATATGCCTCAGCACACATACCCAGGCCTACTGCATATCCATGATCCACTGGGTTTTTCGCCAAGAAATAACCTTCTATAGCATGACCTATTGTATGTCCGAAATTCAATAGCTTCCGCTCCCCTTTTTCATATGGGTCATTGTCAGAAATAGCCACTTTGATCCGAATACATCTCTCAATGATATCTAGGCGGTGAAAATCAGCTTCTTTTTTAAAGTCTTTTAAAACCTCAAAAAGCGAAGTGTCTTTAATCAATCCATATTTCAACATTTCCGCATACCCATTATAGAATTCCTTCTCTGGCAAGGTGTTTAGGAAAGAAGTATCGACAAAGACACCTTTAGGATTGTTAATGGTTCCCAGTTGATTTTTATAAGGACCAAGGTCAATCCCGTTTTTACCACCAATAGCAGCATCAACCATTCCTAACAAGGTGGTTGGTACATTGATGAAATTCATACCTCTCTTGAATACAGAGGCAAGGAAACCACCCATATCGCTAACCATACCACCACCAAGGTTGATTACAAGATCACCTCTACCAAAACCATATTCAGAAAATGCATTCCAAACCTGCATGCAAACTTCCATCACCTTATTCTCTTCTCCATTGGGAAGTAAAATGATTTCAGCCCTTTCGAGATCAGGGAAATTTGTAATCAAGTATTCTAAGCACAAATCATGGGTATTTTCGTCCACAACAATAATAATATTGGCCTTCGAATAAGCGTTAATAATTGAGGGGAAAGAGGACGTATTAAGCGTACCAATTTCAATAACAGACCCAAGACTTGAGATACTCGTCATAAAAAAAAATGAAAACAAATATACAGATTAATGCGCCTCGAACAGCTTATATTCAAAAAGACGTTATTTTTACGTATGCTAAATTTTGACAATACAAAAATTGCTTTTCAACACAAGTCTAATTTAGACCTGAATAGGGCTTATTGGCTATTCAGGCTAATAGGATCCCCCTTGTTTGTTAAGATTGGCAAAGCCCTTATGCTGGTTGCT
>CAJJCU010000081.1 GCA_905182775.1 uncultured Flavobacteriales bacterium | reverse complement strand
GAGACGCTAATCCTTTACGCGGTTGAGCCCCATCAATTTCAAAATAATCCAAGGCAAGGATTTTCCTGGCTTTTTGTTCTTTAAATTAATATACCAGCCTATCTTTTTAAGTATCGGTACTTTATGGGTTTCTACAAATTCAATTAAAGTTCCATCTGGATCCTCAACATAAGAGAATCTTCCGCCGGCCTCCCCCATATCAAAAGTATCTGAACTATCAACAGTGAAAGGAAAACCTTTCTCTTGACATTCTTTTTCAAGAGCATCCATACCTTGCACGTCAAAGCACATATGAATAAAACCCCAATCACCCCAGAATCTATTTTCAAAAATCTTACGACAGTCATTCCGGTCTAATGACTGAACGAGTTCTATAGTGCTGTCGCCGAGTAAAGGCGCAAAGGGACCAGTTCTTTTGCGGCTATGACGCAATAGAACACGTCTAAACTTACCACTACCCGATGGGAATGACTCAAGATCCTCAAAAGAACCTGATTCATCGTAAACCACTTCATCGTAGTCCAATATATCCCTATACAATTTCAAAGATTTATCAATATCCGAAACGCCAATAATCGAGCCTGCAACCCCGCCACATTTTGAAGGGTGATTTGTGTTTGAAAACCAGTCATCACCTTCTACAACTTCAAAAACATTACCGTTTGGTCCATTAACAAAAAAATGGTCCTTTTTATTTGGAGCTTGCTGCACTCCCGATAACTGCTCTACTCCATTTTTAAGCATGTAAGCATGGGTAGCTTTGACATCTCTAGATTTTATTTTACATGCAATCATTCCATAATCACCGAGCTGTAATTCAAATGAAGCTTTTACGGTAGGACGAGAAGTAAATTGCCAAATCTCAAAACCGCCACCGCCATCCATACTCAAAGCCAATGTCGCCGTTCTAGACTGCACAACCCCTCCAGTATAATTAACCATCAAAGGGGCTTCTGCTGCCTCCTCAAAAATCCTCACATTCACACCAAAGTTCTTTCGATACCAAGACCATACCTCTTGTACATCCGGCACACCCACACCCATCTGTTGGATACCACAAATTCTTTTTTTCATAATGTCTCAGTTAACGTATTGCTCGTTCATTAAAAATAACATATCCATAGCTCACCTGAAAGGAGAGCGGCTCCTTTTGTTTTGGGAAATAATTTAAGGTAGCTCGAATCGGTCCCACAAGAGAATGAAAAATGAGTGAAGCAGATGATAAGATCTCAGCATCCTTTATAGGTTCAGCATACGTATAAGAAACGTTCTGAGTCTTTGAAAGCATCAATATAGGCTGGTATAAATAACTGTCTACTCGGAAATCTAGCTTCGAATTAAAAGAAAAAATAAAATTTAATCCCGCTCCTATAAATTGAGGTGAACGAAACTCAGGAAGAAAAAAAGTTTTAGAATCTGGAATCAAATCAAAACTCGGACTAGATAGTAGAGATGCCGTGTAATTCGCAAATAAAGTCTGCGTACTCCATACGCCTTTAGCGTGAACCCCTAAATGAAATAATTTATGATCAATGGGAAAGATCTGGAATTCTGAACTAAATGTTAACCAGTTATGTAATTTAGATATCGTATCCGAAATCACCGATGTAGAACCGGGAAAAGAAAGCTCTTGGCCATTCACATACCTCGCAGAGAAATCAAAAGCACTTCCACTGCTCGAGAACTGTTTCCGATTCAAGGTATTGTGCTTAAAGTTGTATGCAATTGAACGGCCCTCAAACCTTGTAAAATCTGCAGTATCTATATTGGTGAAATCATCAATCTGATAGTAATCATCTTCTAGACCAAAAAACCTGAAATCAACTTTTGAAAATGAACTATTGCGAAGCGCTATCTTCGCAGACACACCACCATACATCTCAAATTGAACCAAAAAAGAGGGTGTAACATCTTCGAAAAAGGTAGCAAAACTTCGGAAAAAATCCCATCGATTCATCGTATAATAACCGGAAATTGCAATGGGTATTGTAATCGGTAAATTAAATTCAAAACCCGTCTTGATCGAACCATAAAATTTACCAAAATAAGACTCGGCATTTAGGGTAAATGCGTTTTTACCTATATTCTGAAAACCCAAACCCAAATAACCTGTATTTACTGGCCTAGATGAGAAATGACCACCTACATTAACTGTAAATTCTTTGGCTTTATTGATTTTCAAATCTAGATGGTATGAAGAATCCTCTTTCATTTTAAGATTTGGATACATATACCAAATCGAAGGTAGGGCATTGAGTCTAAAATATCTCTTCTCAAAGACTTCTGGAGACAACACCTCTTTTCGTTGGTTTCGAACCATAGATTTCCGAGCAAAAGGAATTTCTTTTCTGTATTGGTCAAACACTGCAAGCGACGAAATATTAAGCATGGGTAACGATGCTTTAAACTCCTTTCTGCTCTTAAGAAGTTCCTCTTTATAAACGCGTCGATCTAGCTGAATAAGAAAAGAATCGATCATTTGAACCGTCTTATTATACCCTTCGTCAATGGCCTCTTTTGCCCTTTCAAATTGAAATATGCCAATATCTGTTTTTGGTTCAATGATAATACCATTGCTACAGGAAAACTTATAATCAGTTGGAGTCGTCAACATTGAACGTAAAACACCAAACATATCACGTTCATCAGGCAGCTCCATGTTACTTGAGACATTACTTCCGATCAGCAAATCAGGAGAAAACTCCTTACACATAATATCGGAAGGAAAGTTATTATACATTCCCCCATCAAAATAGATTACACCATCAATTTTAATCGGATTCACGTATAAAGGATAAGTCATTGAGGCCCTAACTGCCTCATTTAAATTGCCTTTAGAGAAGGTCACACTATTCTTACCGAAAACATCAGAAGCCACACAACGAAATGGAACAAAAAGCTTGTTAAAATCCTGATCTAAACTTGCACCGGTATACCCCAAAACCTTTAGCATTTCAAAGTCAAGTAAAGTAGGCGTAACTACATTTAAAGGAATGGATTTTCTAAGAATACTGTCCTTAGCCAGGGAAAAACCAAACGTTGATGCATCAGGAGCTGAGGCACGAATTAAAAGTTTATTTTCAGGTCTTAACCCACCTCTAGACATCAGTAAAAAGTCATCAGATAAGACAAACTGCTCAATCTCCTCAGGGCTATAACCACATGAATAAAGGCTACCGACGAGCGCACCTGCAGAGGAACCCGTAATATAATCGACCGGCACACCATACTCTTCCAAAGCCTTTAATACGCCAACATGAGCAAGTGCTGCAGCACCACCACCACTTAAAACCAGCCCTACTTTTTTTTGGGCATAATTTACTTGTAAAAGAAATAATGCACTTATTAGGAGGAAACTCGTTTTCAATGTGTTCTTTTGTAAAAGTATTTAATAAAATTAGATAAAATGAGTGGGACAGTTGAAGGTTTCTCTAAAGAATTAACGATTACCGTAAAATGTTTTTTTGGATTTGAAGCAACGATTACGGAAGAGCTTAATGAATTAGGCTACAATAAAATAACAAAATTGAATCGTGCCGTTCAGTTAAAAGGGAACTGGAAAGATGTCTATTATTTAAATCTCCACCTACGCTGTGCCATTTCTATTCTTGTAGAGATGACAACTTTTAAAATAAAATCAGAGCAAGATCTTTACGACCAAGCGAGGAAGATTAAGTGGTCTAACTTTTTTGATGTCGACAAGACTATTGCTGTGAGGGGTGCTATTTTCACTGATCTATATACGAGCACACACTACCCCAATTTACTTTTAAAGGATGCCGTTGTTGATCACTTTAGAGAGATTGATGGAAATCGCCCTGATGTTGAATTGAAAAGGCCTCAGGTAATGCTTGACTTATACATTAATGGAAATGAAGCAACTGTTTCTGTGAATACGAGTGGGAACCCTCTATTTCAAAGAGGATATAGAACCACAGCTGGTGACGCACCTATTAATGAAGTCGTAGCGGCAAGCTTGATTAGGATGTCGGGTTGGGATCGAAAAACAACATTTATAGACCCCTTTTGTGGCTCGGGTACATTTTTAATTGAAGCGGCATTGCTGGCTTCAGGAGTACCTTCGAATATTGAGAGACAGCATTATGCTTTTAAAAACTTCAAGAATTTCGACGAAGAATTGTGGGAAAAAACGTATTCCGAAGCAACAAGAATCGTAAGAAGTCTTCCCTGCGAAATCATAGGGTCCGATATTCTGGATGAAATGGTTTTGAAAACAAGAAGAAATCTTAGAACGTTTAGCTTTGGTCGCTTTGTAAAAGTGAGCGCTAAACCTTTTAACGAGGTAGAGTCTATAGATGAACCTGTTTTCATCTTAACAAATCCTCCTTACGATGAACGTATGGATGCAGATGTAGAAACGCTTTACCAAGAGATCGGTACGTGGCTAAAACACGACGTAAAAAAAGGACTAGCCTGTATCATTTCATCAAGCGAGGAAGGATTAAAATCAATAGGCCTAAAACCATCTCGAAAGGTAAAAGTTTACAACGGAAACCTAGATTGCAGCTTTAGATTCTACGAATTGTTTGAAGGAAAAAGAATAGATACTTTGGTTTGATTATTTCCTTTTGGAAACATCAACATAGTCTCTAGAATTATAACCTGTATATATTTGTCTTGGACGTCCAATAGGCTCGTTATTCTCTGTCATCTCTTTCCACTGTGCAATCCAACCAGGCAAACGCCCAATAGCAAACATCACAGTAAACATTTCAGTAGGGATTCTAAGTGCCTTGTAGATAATACCTGAATAGAAATCAACATTTGGATAAAGGTTTCTTTCTTTGAAGTATTCATCCTCTAGGGCTACTTTTTCAAGCTTTTTAGCAATTTCAAGTAGTGGGTCATTGACCCCAAGCTTTTCTAAAACCTCATCACAAGATTTCTTAATGATTTTGGCGCGTGGATCAAAATTCTTATAGACTCTATGACCAAATCCCATAAGGCGAAATGGATCATTTTTATCTTTTGCTTTTTCTACCCATTTATCAACATTTCCACCATCGATATGTATTTTTAATAACATTTCAATGACCTTTTGATTGGCACCACCATGAAGTGGGCCCCATAATGCGCAAATACCTGCTGATATGGAGGAATATAAATTTGCTTGCGAAGACCCCACAATTCTTACAGTTGATGTAGAACAATTTTGTTCGTGATCAGCATGCAAAATCAGGAGTTTATTCAAGGCCTTTACAATTACTGGATCAATGTCATAATCTTCAGTAGGCATTGAGAACATCATGTTCAAAAAGTTTTGACAATAGTCGAGCTTGTTGTTTGGATACATGAATGGGTGACGCATAGAATTCTTGTACGACCATGCCGCGAGCGTTGGAAGCTTTGCAATCAAACGGTGTATTGTAAGGTTAATCGCCTCAGAATTTCTATCAGGATTTTGAGATTCTGGATAGAAAGTAGCTAGAGAAGAAACCATTGAAGAAAGAACACCCATTGGATGCGCTTTCGCAGGGTAAGCTTCAAAGAAACGTTTCATATCCTCGTGAACAAGTGTATGTCGTTTGATACTGCGCTCAAATAACTGCAGTTCTATTGTATTTGGTAGTTCACCGTAAATAAGTAAATAAGCAACCTCCATGAAAGAAGCATTCTCTGCAAGCTGTTCAATTGGGTAACCTCGATAGCGTAGAATACCTTTCTCTCCGTCCAAAAAGGTTATGGCACTTTTTGTTGCACCAGTATTCTTGTAACCTGGATCAATCGTAATATATCCTGTTGAACCTCTTAATTTAGAAATATCAATGGCATTCTCATTTTCCGAACCTGTTACGACTGGTAAAACGTGTTCATTATCGTCTAAAACTATCTTGGCTGTTTTACTCATGTTCTATAATTGCTTTTGTTTAGGAATAATTCCGAGTGCGAAAATACAAAAAAGACCTCTTTTATAAAAACGCTCGAATAGTCTATACTACATTCTACAATAAAGGTTTCAATTTGATTAAAGATTTTCAAGAATATAGTCAAACATCATTTGAAATAAATGGTTGCGTGTGTTCCCTCCATAAATGCTGTGATTTTTATTCGGATAAATAAATAAATCAAACTGCTTGTCAGCAGCAACTAGGGCATTTACCATCTCCATTGAATTTTGATAATGCACATTATCATCAGCTGCACCATGGATTAAAAGATACTTTCCTTTGAGCTTAGAAACATGATTGATTGGGCTATTGTCATCGTACCCTTGACTGTTTTCTTGAGGTGTCCTCATAAACCTTTCTGTATAGATGTTGTCATAGTACCTCCAACTCGTTACAGGAGCAACTGCGATGGCCATCTTGAAAATACCTGCTCCTTTTGTAATTGCCAATGAGGACATAAATCCACCATAACTCCACCCCATGATTCCAATTCTATTCTCATCCACCCATGGCTCCTCCCCTAATTTGAGGGCGGAATTCAATAAATCTTCTGTTTCTAATTTCCCTAATTCTAAATAAGTACTTTTCTTAAATTCGGTCCCTCGATACATGGTTCCTCTTGGGTCTACACAAAAAACAATATACCCCTCTTGTGCAAGTAATTGATGGTACATATAATCACTAGCATCCCAAGAATCCAGAACTTCATTGTGACCAGGGCCACCATAAACATTAAAGTAAACAGGGTAGCTTTTGGTAGAATCAAAATCATGAGGCAAAATCATCCAAGTATTTAAAGACACCCCACCTGCATCGATCGTTGAAAATGTCTTTGGAGACAAGTTATAATCGGAACTCAAAAGCCGTTTAAGCCTTTTATTGTCCTCTAAAACACGTATCAAATCTCCATCCGCATTCCTGAGAGAGGTCACTGGCGGCGTATTTGCATTAGAATAGGTGTGAATAAAGTACTTCATCCCATTGAGGAACTCAGCATCGTTAGAACCTTTCTCTTTTGTTAGCTCTCTTTTTTTCTTACCATTTGTCTGGATCCCATATACGGACTGCTGTGTCGCATGAGGTTCACAGGATGAAAAATAGATGGTCTTTTTCTCTGGATCTAATCCCAAAAAACTGATCACATCCCATTTTCCTTTGGTTATTTGTTCGTGAGTGCCGTCAAATGAAAGCTTATAAATGTGTTTATTTCCATCCAATTCACTTGTGCGAAGTAGAGATTTACCATCTGCCAAAAACACCAAGTTATCATCAACATCTACGTAGGTAGCAGACTTCTCCTCAAAAATAACGCTTAGCTCGACTTCCTCGTTCGTGAAATCCACAAGGTGGTATTTCAAGCTGCTTTGGTGCCTATTCATAGACTGAACAATTAACTTATTGGAAGTAGGAGACCACTCCATTCTTGGAATATATTCATATTGACCAAGAAACAATTGTTCTGTTACTTTTTCATTGATCTTTACAATATGCAGAGTTACCACACTATTATCTTCTCCAGCTTTTGGATATTTAAAATCGTAAGACTCAGGATATAAATCTTCATAAAACATCATTTGAAACTGTTTCACATTACTTTCATTAAACTTTAAAAAGGAAATATACTTGCTGTCCGGTGACCAATCATAGGCTCTGGTGTAAGCAAATTCCTCTTCATAGACCCAGTCTGTCGTTCCATTGATGATTTTATTTCGCTCGCCGTCATCGGTTAACTGAGAAACGATACCACTAGTTAGCTCTTTTACATATATATTATTCTCGTGTATATAAGAAACGAACTTTCCGTCAGGAGAATACTCAGCCAAGGTCTGGGGTTGATGTTGTTCATCCAAAGGCTCAAGTTTTTTAGTAGCTCGGTCATAAAGATGATAGTTTGCACTATAGCTATACCTATAAATCGAACTGTAATCTGTTAGAAATAAGATTTTTGATTCATCTGAATTAAACTCATAACGGTTGTATGTGAAGTTTTCATTGGGGGGTGTAAAGATGGTCTCTTCTGAAGCAGGACCATCACCATTGCCTTCAATGGCATACTTGACAATCGAATAATCTTCTTTTTGAGCCGAACACGAAAGACCATCTTGCATTGCATTGATGCTTTCAAACCTGTAGGATGGATAATAAGCGTAGTTTTTCCAAATATTCTCAACTGTAATTTCCCTTTGAGCACAAGCATTTAGGCCAAGGGCTAAAAAGAGGATAAAACTTAATCTATAAAGCATAATTATTATTTTGACGTGAATTTAAAAAGGAATAACACTTAAATCAAATTAAATACTTTAAATAAGTTAAAGTGCGCTTAATTGAACAAAAATAATTCAAGTCATAGAACAGTCCTTATTTTTTGTATTTTTGGTATCTTCGAAAACCAAATTTAACGCTTAAACTATGAATAAAATTTTACCCCTATTTGCCATTTTCATTTCAACCCTGTCATTTTCTCAAATCGTAGACTGTAATGACTTGTTTATTTCTGAATACGTTGAAGGCTGGTCCAACAACAAAGCCTTAGAGATATACAACCCGACAACAGAGGCTATTGACCTAAGTGAATATATGATTATTCGTTATTCGAATGGCTCAACTAGTGTAACCTCAACAAGTGCTGTTCAGCTCACAGGGAGCGTTGCCGCTGGTGACGTTCACGTTGGCGTTTTAGAAAAGTTAGACGAAAACGGTGAAGGCCAAGAAGCTCCAGTATGGGATTCACTTCAAGCAAAAGCCGATGCGTTTTATTGCCCTGAGTATGCTGTATCAAAAGCATGGTACTTCAATGGAAATGATGCGATTGTACTGGCGAAAGGTTCTATAAATGACATTAACAACTCTATGTTAGTAGACGTCTTTGGGAAAATTGGAGAAGACCCTGGAGTTGCTTGGACAAGTGATTTTCCATATACGGGTGCAGGTGAAGAAATAACAAAGGACCACTCTATGATTCGAAAGCCTTCTGTTTTGAGAGGTGAAATCAATCCAACAATTTCATTTTTTGACCCTTTACTAGAATACGATTCTATCCCAGCTGTAATTGAGCGCTTAGATGAAAATGGGGATCCTGTATTGGGAACTACTGGCAATCCGATTTTAGATGGGAACTGGGCGTCGTTAGGTTCACATGAATGCGAGTGTAATGTTGGCGCAGTGGAAAACTTCAATCCCTCCAAGATCAATGTTTATCCAAATCCTTCGAAAGGAACATTTTACTTAGGAAACATTTCATCAGTTACTCAAATAGAGCTCAGTAATATCTTAGGTAAGATCATATCAAAAAGAAGCAATAGTTTATCGAATACTTCAATTACTGTTTCTGAAGGCGTAGGTGTCTATTACTTGAAACTTTATTTAAAGAACGGTCAAAGTATGATCCGTAAGGTTGTTGTTAAATAATAGCCTTCTATAAATTCTCTATGAAGCACTTTTTACTCATATTGTCTTTATGCTTTTTAGGAAGTTTAAATGCACAAAAAAGCACGCTAAAAGGCGGCGTTTCTGAAGCTTTCACCAAAGGAACTATTGTAGGTGCTAAAATTACTTTGCAAAACCCTGATGGGGGAAAAATCCTTAAACGCACTGACGTGAATGGTCAATTTGTTTTCGACAACTTGGTGCC
>CAJJCU010000080.1 GCA_905182775.1 uncultured Flavobacteriales bacterium | reverse complement strand
TGGTATTGGGTTAACGTTACACCTGAAGAAATAGTCAGCGGAAGTCATGACAGCCCATCCATGGGATTGGCATTTGCGTATGATTATGCTGTTACCTTTAAGGATGATGAGCTGAAAGAAATCGTTGTATCGACAGCCCTAAAATATTATAAACGCTATGGTTACAAGGACCTATCCAAAGAACCTTTAGATTATGACTTTATGTCTGGAGGGCTTCTCGTCACTGATATTATGAGAAAAATCCTTCCCCCTAAAAAGCTGAAAAAATGGTTGGGAAAATATTCCCCTGAATTGCTTGATGAAAAGCAAGTATCAAAAGTCATGCAAATCAAAAAAACAGACAAACACGATGAATACGAATCACATTGGGATGGTTATCATTTAAATAGGATCTGGTGCCTTAATGGCCTGCTGATTTCCCTAAACACAAAAAAAATGAAACCTGAGCTCAAGACACAATGGATACAGGGCATGAATGCGATGTGGGATTACGCTCAAGAAAGTATTGGTAAAGGAAATTATGACATTGACCATTGGCTCTCTTCCTTCTCTGTTTTTGCTCTAATTGGTTACGAAGATTAAACAAGAAACCCCTTGCTGAACTATTAGCGCATTTGTTTCTCTGATTTTTTTGGGCCTAAGGAGGCATTTTCCTGAAGTTCTTTTAGCTTATTTTCCGCCTCTTCGCCCTGATAAATACGGGTCGTTGTTTTTCCATTTATAGTCTCTTTTATTTCTAAAGTTTTCACCCCCTGAATCTCTCTGAATTGAACCTCTACTGATTTTGAAGTGCCCTTAACCGAACCCTCTTTTCCGAGCACATCATTACTCGAATACTTTACTTGTTGGTTAAACTCCTTCAATTTCTGAACAGCGGCTTTTCCTGAATAAATCTCCTCTTTTGAAATACCATTAGCGGTAGTACGTATAATAACAGACACTGAATCTCCATCTTGACGTGATTCAATTGCTACCGTTTTATCATTTTGTTGAGCAAAGCATGAGGCTGATAAAACCAAACTGCAAAAAATTATTAGTCGATTCATTTTTATGATCTTAATGTGATTTTACTTTTTTTAATTGAGACAATGCTGCATTCAGCTCAAATCCAAGAAGCAATAAAATAGCATTGATGTAAATGTATAACATCAAAACTAAAAGAGCTCCTATTGAACCATATAGCTCATTATAGTTCGAGAACTTAGCGACATAGATACCAAAGATATAGGTTGTAACCAAAAATAAAAGAGCGGTCATAAATGCACCTGGTGAAAAAAACCGTTCCTTTCTCCCTCCTGGCGTTCCAAAGTAATAAAGTGTTGATGAAAACAGGAGTGCAACACCTATTGTAAATAACAATTTAAACCCAATAATAGAATAGTATAGATCTAGCAAATCTAATTTGGTATAGGCACTTTTCAGATAAAATAATATATATATATATCCGGCTACTGCAGAAACAATAAGAATAGAAAGCAGAAGGCCAACGATAATACTATAAATATATTGACGGATAAAAGATCGGGTTACTCTAATATGATGAGAACCCTGGAACCCAGAAAAAATAGCCCGCACACCATTCCCCATAAAAATAATGGAAAGTAAGAAGCTAGAAGACAATAAACCACCGCGTTGGTTTCCTTGTATATCGGAGTAAATTGACATAAAAAACTCTTGTGAAGACGCAGGCAATGTAGAAGCAACAAAACTCGAAAAAGTTTCTGTAAAATTCTCAATAGGGATATAAGGAATCAAATTAAGAACGAATAGAAGTGCGGGAAATAAAGCCATAAAAAAGCTAAAAGAAATACTGCCAGCCCTAGAGGTCAGGGCTCCCTTAATCAATCCAGATAAGTACATATTAAAAAGATCGTAAAACGAAAACCCCGCATAGCGCGGAAGCTGCCTCTTCTTTAGCCATCCCTTTAAAATATTATAAAGGGGTCCTAGATTTATGTGGTTTTCTTTTTTCAATCTATACTTAATCGTTTAGCGAAGATACATATTGCACAATAAAAAATCAGAAACAAACACATCTGATTCAATCACAAAAACGCATGCAACCTTTTTTGATAACTTTGACTATACCTTTATGAGGCTGCAACGGACCAAGGATTTTTATCACGGGGCTCCTTTATAAAACGATAAAAAGAAGAAAACTCAGCACTAACAATTAGGCTGTTATAAAGCAATGAACTAAATGTCGCCACAAGAAACAGAATTTCTTATTGCTCAGGTGAAAAAAGGCCATCAGGCATCAATTACAGAGCTTTATGAAACACACAAATCCTATTGGTTTCGGATCTGTTTGAGGTACGCGAAAAATAGAGATGAGGCGCAGGATGTATTTCAGGATGGTGTCGCAAAAATATTTGAAAAAATAGACACTTTTAATGCACACAAAGGGTCTTTTAACGCATGGTCAAATAAAGTGCTTGTGCATGAAGTTCTGAGATCGCTAAAAAAACACCAATGGCAAAATTCATTTAGCAGCGTAGAGGGGTACGAAAACGAGGCCTATGAGCATGACCAGGCCATAGAGCGCATTAGTGCAAAGGAGCTGACTGAAGTGATTCAGGCATTGCCATTGGGTTATCGAATCGTTTTCAACATGTATGAAATTGAGGGGTATACCCATAAAGAAATAGCTGAAGCATTGAATATCTCCACTGGGACCTCCAAGTCACAACTGTCAAGGGCCAAAAAAGTGTTGCAAAACGAGATTGTAAAACTTTTTGAAATCAATTAAAAATGGAAAACAACAATTTAGGAGATTTTATTCGAGGTAAGCTAAACCAAACTGGTTCAGGCGAAGTCTGGGCCAACCCCGACGAGAAGGTAGATATATCTGTACTGAATAAAATCAATGCATCCAAAAAGTCCAGGCTCGGAGGGAATAAAACAATGGCTTTTGTAGGTGGAGTCGTGGTTTCCTTATTGTTTCTTGGTGTCTTTATCTATATGCAAAACGAAAAAATAAATACATTATACCAGCAGGTAAAGGGTCAAAAAGAGAAAATCATTTCGCTAAAAACAGATAAAATTGCCCCCAAAGAATCCATTCCTAAAGTAAGCTTAAGCAATATTGAACTATTGGAAACAAAAAAAGAAGTTGAGGTTTTAGAAAATGAAAATAAAAAACTAATCGCTGAAAACAGCGCCTTGTTACAAAAAAGTCAATCCAAACAGCAACGAACAACGAAAGCTTCCGTAAAAACGAAGCAAGAGAAAGAGAAACCTATAGAATATGATTTATCTTCAACGACAACCGAAGCTAAAGATTTCGAACCTCAAAAAATAGTATTGGAAAATGATTTAAAGGAGCAGAAAAACCTATTTTCCAATCTAAAAGCAAGAGAAAGAAAGCTTTTAGATAGTATATCCGCGCTAACAGCTATGCTCCCAGATACAGTCTCAAATATTGCTCCTGTGCCTCCACAAGTGGAAATAACAAGACCTATTAAAGAAAGGAAATTCTCAGTCGGCTACGATTACTCCCTAAATTATTGGGACGCTCCCATTGACAGAAACGTAGAAGAACATGAAGTTGCATCTTCTAAGGGTGGATTTACAAAAGTCTCATCTGTGGTAAATGGGTTTACATTCGGGTATGCTCCGAACCCTAGAATAAGGTTAATCGGAGGGTTTCGACTTTCACGTTTCAATGTTTACAGCGCCTATGACCTTTCCCTTGCCTACTCTTCTAATCAAGAAACATTAGGTTCTGGTGGCTCTGTATACAACCGCTTCAACCTCACAACAAGTACGCCATACAATACCATGTATAATGAATCTATTGTGACCTTTGACGAGAATAGCGCCCCATCAGATGGTGACTTTATTGGTTGTTTCAATGAAGTCGATTTGTCCTTTAATGAATATCAAATTCCTTTGGGTGTAGAATATCTATTGAGTGCCAAGAAAACCAGGTTCTTTTTTCAGGCAGGCCTTCAGCTAAACCTACTTCAATTGCAGGATTTCAGCCACAACACGTATCTTTATGACAGTGAATTTGAATTATTAGAAACGGTTAGCAACGATTTGAGTAGCCAAAGAATAGAAAACGAATTTAATTTTGGTGCCTATGGTGCACTTGGCATTGAACAACCGGTTTTTACAAACTTTTATTTCAGAGGTTCGTTTAATTTTAGCCGAACGTTCCTGAAATCAGAGTACAATGACCTCACACCCTCGTACAATTCAAATACATGGCGGTTTGGCATTGGATATAGATTTTAGATAAAAAAACAAATATAAAAAATGAAAAAAACAATCCTTTTATTATTTCTTTTAAGCTTTTCATTTCTGAGCTTTTCACAAAAATTCACCATAAGCGGAACCATAAAAGAAGCAAAATCTGGAGAGCCGATTATTGGAGCGAAGGTCTATGATTTAAAATCTAAAAAAGGAACACTCTCCAACGAATATGGGTTCTACAGTATAACATTGCCCAAAGACAGTGTCTACTTAAGGGTCTCGTATATCGGGTATACAGCCATGGAATATCAGTTTGACGGCGTGAAAAACTATGCCTTATCTGTTGACCTAATGACCATACAAGAGCTTGATGAAGTTACGGTTACCGCGGAAAAAAACATTGAGGAGCGGACACAGATGAGCTCCTTTGATGTATCCATTGAAAAAATTAAAGCACTCCCAGTTTTCTTAGGAGAGAAAGACATCATCAAAACCATTCAGCTCTTTCCTGGTGTTCAGTCAGGTAGTGAGGGGTCCAGTGGAATTTACGTTCGGGGTGGGGGGCAAGACCAAAACCTCATGCTTTTAGACGGTGTCCCAATCTACAACGCGACTCACTTATTTGGCTTCTTTTCCATATTCAATGCAGATGCCATCAATAAAGTAACGATGATCAAAGGAGGGTTTCCTGCACGCTACGGTGGCAGACTATCTTCTGTGCTAGATATTCGAATGAAAGAAGGGAATATGAAGGAGTTTCATGGAGAAGGTAGTATTGGACTGATCTCTTCGAAGCTATCTCTAGAAGGCCCAATTAAAAAAGACAAAACTTCTTTTATCATCTCAGGAAGACGGACGTATATAGATGTACTCGCTCGGCCTTTTATTAATATGCGTAATAGAAACCAAGGCGGTGGAAAAGGCGAAGGTGGTTCTAATGAAACACAAACTGGGGGGTATTACTTTTGGGATTTAAATGCGAAAATCAACCATAAGTTTTCTGAGACCAGCCGACTCTACTTGAGTGGCTACTTTGGAAGAGACCGTTTTTATAATGATGCCAACAATAGCTACACAACAGCCGAAGACACGTCAAGTACAGACGAAACTTCAAGCAATGGATTGCGATGGGGAAATGCAATAGCAGCAGTGCGTTGGAACAAGATCATCAGTCCAAAGCTATTTATGAATCTAACCGGGACATTTAGTCAGTACCAGTTTAGAGTTGGAGGTCAGAACCAATCCACAACGACTTATCCCAATGAACCAACCACAAGTCAAAGCACTATTTTTAACTATGATTCAGGGATTCAAGATTGGACAGTTAAAGCTGATTTCGATTACAGACCCAATCCAAATCACACCATTAAGTTTGGATTTGGAGATACCTACCACACCTTTGTACCAGGTGTGAATCAAATAGCGCTTACAAACAATACTTCAAGCGGTATTGATACAACATTTGGGTCTTCAAGACAATATGGTCATGAGCACTGGGCTTATTTTGAAGATGATTGGGAAATTTCAGCACGTCTGAAATTAAACGTAGGGGTACATTTTTCAGGATTCAAAGCAAATCAGGAATGGTACCCAAGCATTCAGCCTAGGTTCGCAGCAAGGTATATGCTCAATGAAAATTCATCATTGAAGATGTCCTACTCAAGCATGACTCAGTTTTTACACTTATTAACCAACCCTACAATAGGCCTACCTACAGACCTATGGGTTCCTGTCACAGACCGAGTTGCGCCAGAGTACTCAAATCAATTTGCACTTGGTTATGCACAAACCCTAACTAAAGGCTTCCAGTTTTCCGTAGAAGGATACTATAAAGACATGAGGAATTTAATTGCCTACAAAGAGGGAGTTAGCTTTTTTGGGTCTTCACAAGATTGGCAAGATAAAATCACGGTAGGAAATGGAAATAGCTATGGACTAGAGCTATTGGTGGAAAAAAAAATAGGCAAAACTTCTGGATGGATCGGTTATACCCTGAGCTGGTCAAACCGACAATTCGACTCTCTAAATTTTGGGAATCCATACCCATATATATATGACAGAAGACATGATATTGGGCTTGCCGTGACACATAAGTTTAATGACCGCGTGGATATTGGTGTCGTTTGGGTCTTTGGATCAGGATATGCCACAACACTCGCACAACAAACCTATTTAGGGGTGGATGGTCTTGGCATTGGCGCAAATACGCCTTACGAACCTATCGAGCATATTGAGGCACGCAACGACTATAGAATGCCGGCCTACCACAGGCTAGATATAGGTGTAAACCTTCACAAGAAAAAGAAAAAATGGGAGAGTACATGGAGCTTTGGTCTCTATAATGCTTATTCCCGTCAAAATGCATTCTTTCTCTTTTTTGAGGAAGGGAATAATGGAACAAGGACGCTAAATCAGCTTAGCTTATTTCCTGTTCTTCCTAGTGTTTCTTATAGCTTTAAATTTTAAAAAAATGAAAAAACTTATTTTATTTTTATCCGCCACATCGTTTCTATTATTCACAAATTGCACAAAACAAATTGAGTTTGATGCACAGGATATTGCACCACGAATTGTGGTCAATAGTCTTTTTACAAATGACTCTTTATGGGCTGCCAATATTAGCCGAAGTGTTGGCGTATTAGAAACAACAAGCTATACGAGTATTGAAGACGCAGATGTCTCAATTTTCGATGGAGACGGCGTTCAGGTGACGACACTTACGAACCAAGGAGATGGGCTTTACACCTCCCCCACAGGCGCAACGCCTGTAGCCGACGAGCTATACACGATTGAAGTTAGTGCACCTGGGTATACACCCGTAAGCGCAACAAATAGGATTCCTACAGCCGTTCAGATCAATAGCATTGATACGGTTAGTAGTACCAATAGCGATGGACAGACTATCTTGGAAACAACAATTAATTTTCAAGACCCGCCCGCAAATGCAAACTACTACATGGTGGAAGTTTTGGTCAAAGGAACATGGATAGACTTCTTTGAAGGGGATACGATTGAATTTCGGGAACCTTTAGAAATTTCTTGCACTGATGTTAATGTAGAAACGGTAAATAGATTCAATTTCGGAGGCTTTGAAAACACCTATCTATACCTTATGCTCAAGGATGAAAATTTTGATGGGGAAGATTACGCACTCACCTTTAGTGTGATCAATTACGCTGAGCTAAAAGACCTAGAGCTTTTTGGTGAAATTAGATTGGTCAACACTAGCGAGGCTTATTTCAACTATCTGAAATCCTTTAATCTGTATCAAAGAGCAAGTGGAAATCCATTTGCAACACCGGTTCAAGTATACTCGAACGTAGAAAATGGAATGGGAATATTCGCAGGAGGAACGCTCACATATTGGGATGTAGGATTTTGATTATAAGAAATAAACATACCGCATTTATCCTCTTTTTCTTTGGCACATTGCTCCTTAGTATCGGAAGCTGCAAAAAAAGGATATGAAGCTAGATTTGGCCATTTTTACATCCTTAACGACAGCACGTTTCTCGTAAATGGTGACATGGGCAGCAGAGTAGACAATCAGGTAGAAAGGTTGCTCAATAAATACCCAGACATTAGCTACGCTATTATGGAAAAGTGCCCTGGCTCTCGGGATGATGAAGAGCTTTTTAAAGCCGCACGCATGATCTATAATCAAAGCGTTCATATCCACCTTCCGCCGAATGCTAAAATTGAATCCGGCGCGGTAGATCTCTTTTTGGCAGGAACTACACGAACGATGGACGATGGAGCCAAAATAGGAGTAAATGCTTGGAGTGATGGAAATACATCTGCCACAGAATATCCCGTTGGACATGAAGAGCACGAGATCTATATTGACTACTATGCCAGTATTGGTTATTCACAACAAGAGGCAGAAAATCTATATTATTTTATCATCAATGCTGCTGAGCCAAACAACATTCACTATATGACAGCCGAAGAAATTGAAGTATATTCTATTTTGAATCCGTAAAATCCATTTTTCAAATGGAGTAATGAACCCATGATCGACTTGGTTGTACACCATAAAAAAAAACATGGTAAAGCCCCAAATTAGAATTGCAAAACCTTGCCAAGAAGACTGGAGCAAAATGTCTATAAATGAGCTCGGAAAACACTGTCAGCTTTGTGACAAAACCGTAGTTGATTTCACAATAATGTCTTCAGATCAAATTGCAGCTTATCTTATGAGAAAAAGCAAAGAAAGCATATGCGGACGTATTTTAAGCACTACTCCTATTACTCAATTATCGAAAAAACAACAATGGTTCAATAGGCTATATAAAAAAATTGAACTCGGGGTCAGCTTTCAACCTATAAGGGTGTCACTCCTTAGTGCCTTGAGTGTCTTAATGCTTGTCATGGGTTGCCAGCAAGACATACCTGGGCAGAAAAACACAGCTCCTGAGGTACCTGCCTTAGAGCTCGGCGATTCCATTGCTCCGATACCGGATACTTTAAATCATAAAGGATCTATGAAAGGTGAAGTAGAAGACAGCAATGTAATTAAGACGCTAGGTCTAATTAGGCGGCCTGAATTTATTAAACCTCTAGAGGATAAAAAACAGAATATAGAACAAGTTTCTATCGAACCTACACCAATCGTTGGAAAAGTTGTTCGGATTGAGGAAATTGGCGAGGTTGTACCGTTAGAAATAATTCAAGGGGAACTTACGGCAGGTCAAAAAAATGACTCTTTAAAATAAAATCAAATTAAGCCTTAATAAAACCCTAACTTTGCGCCCAAAATAGTTGGTATGGAAGGTGCAAGGATTACAATTATAGGCTGTGGAAACCTCGGAGAGTCAATACTTAAGGGATTGATCGCAAAAGAATCCATCCCGAGCGAACACTTAGTTGTTACCAAAAGAAACCCCGAAAACCTTAAGCATTTCGAGAAGCATGGCGTCCGCGTATTGTCCGACAATAGAGAAGCCATCAAAAATGCCGACCTTATTCTCTTGGCGCTAAAACCCTATAATGTATTGGGCGTGCTCAAAGAGCTCGCTCCTGCAATAAACCCGGATAGACAAGTTGTCGTGTCTTTAGCGACGGGAGTCTCCATTGAATCACTGGAACAAGTTGTACAAAACAAAACACCTATCTACAGGGCAATGCCCAACACTGCGGCTGACGTAGGCGCTTCCATGACATGCATTGCATCAAAGAATTCAACTCATGATGCTCTTGTAGAAGGTTGCTTTAATACGATTGGAGAATGCATACGCATTGATGAAAAATTAATGGATGCTGCTACTGTTCTAGGCGCTTGTGGTATCGCTTTCGCTTTAAGATTTATTAGAGGAATGGTTCAAGGAGGCATTCAAATTGGATTTGACTCTAAAACAGCGAGTGCCATTGTGAACCAAACGGTAAAAGGAGCTGCAGAGTTGTTGTTGCAAGGACAGCAACATCCCGAATACGAAATCGATAAGGTAACAACACCAAAAGGGTGTACAATTTCTGGGTTGAATGAAATGGAACACAACGGATTCAGTTCGGCATTAATAAAAGGAATTGTGACCTCCTACGAAGCGATAGATTCTTAAGGTTATTCAATAATATATAATTACTTTAATGGCATGAATTTTCTTTAAATAAAAAAATGCTTGATCCCACTGTTTTTCCTTTTTTATCCTCTTTACGAGACAACAACAACCGAGAGTGGTTTAAAGAAAATAAAGACCTCCATGATGCGGCAAGAAAACATGTTGTAGAGTTCACCTCAAAGCTTTTCCAAGGGATTCAAGATGAAAACCAACTAGACAGCCAAAAGGTCTTTAGAGTTTATAGAGATGTGCGTTTTTCGAAAAACAAAACACCTTATAAATCTCATTTCGGGATAGGGTTTCACCGAAGTAAACCTCAATTTCGAGGTGGGTATTATCTACATATCGAGCCCGGAGCATCTTTTATAGCAGCAGGATTTTGGGGCCCAAACAAAGACGATCTATTTCGAATACGAAAGGAAATTGAAATGGATCATGAACACTTTGAAAAAATATCGAATGCTTCGAGCCTCATAAAACATTGGGGCCCCATGAAAGGAGAACAACTAAAAACGGCTCCTAAAGGTTTTGATAAAGAACATCCAGGAATCAAGCAGCTCCGATTTAAACAATTCATATTCACGAAAGAAATCTCAGACGACATGCTTTTTGATGCTGAATTTAACACTTGGGTCGTCGCTCAATTCAATTCAATTCGTCCATTTCTTAATTATATGGGAGAGGTCCTTACATCAGATCTCAATGGCGCATCTGTAATCTAAAAGGCTATTGGTCGTGATCATGTTCCATTCCTAAATTCAACTAAAATATAAATGCAATATGTGCGTTTTTTGATCAAATCAAATTGATGAAATGAAAAAACTGATCCCTCTAACCGTTTTAACTGTTGGCTTCTTAGCCTTTCTCAGCTATTGGGGCATTGAGATGTCCGAATTTGCAGATGGCGTCAAAAAGGACGCTATCACTTTTGAGGCCTTTTCTCTAGAAAAGAAAATTCAGAATGGTGACCTTATTTTTCAGACTTCAAAATCAAGGCAAAGCAAAGCGGTTCAATTGGCGACAAACTCAAAGTACAGCCATATGGGGATCATTTATGAAAATGAAGGAGATTACTTTGTTTATGAGGCTGTTCAACCCGTAAAACTGACACCGTTAAAGGAATGGATTCCTCGGGGGGAAAATGGACACTACGTCGTTAAAAGACTCAAAAATGCCAAACAAGTATTGACAAATTCTACTTTTGAAAAAATGAAACAGATCGGTGAACGTTATAAAGGAAAGCCGTATGACCTTTACTTTGAATGGTCAGACGATAAAATTTACTGTTCTGAGCTTGTATGGAAGATGTATAAGGAAGCAGCAAATATAGAAATTGGAAGCCTTGACCATCTTTCGGACTTTGACTTGAGTAATAACATTGTAAAAGCTACAATCAAGGAGCGCTATGGAAACAATATACCTATGAATGAAAAAGTGATTTCCCCCTCTACAACGTTCAATTCCGACAAGTTGATAACGATCGAAGAAAAATAAAAACACGTTTGAATTCATTGACAATGAACAACCCTCATCTGTTTTTAAAGATAAAGATTGGACTTCCAAATTAAACAAAACAAGGGCAATAAGGAATCCCTTCTCTGGTAAAATTTGAAAACTCAAAAAATAACGGTCCACATTCCGCTTAAACGTGTTGATAGGCTTTCAAAAAAAAACTAATTAATGTATCTTGCCGGCCTATCTAAAAGTGGAACCTATGGAGGACAATAAAATGCTACATTATATTAAAGCGGTATTAGAAAATATGCCAAGTGCTTGGCTCAACCTAACCACCCATAGGCTAGATATTTATGATGAAGCTTTAGCTAAAACTGAATTCTTAGAGCAATTTGAGAAACTGTTTAAGGAAAATAATTCTCAAGGGGCGGCATTAGATCATTTACCCACTGCTTTCGACTATATTCGATTGGGTCATCCACTCTCTTGTGTCTTGGAATGGTTAGTTGCGGCTTCCTATGAACTCCACCCAAATCATGTGATCAGCTTTTCTTCAAAGACAGTGCCTGCATTGGCAATTCTAAGAAAAAATTTATTAGCTAACATTGATACACAAATCATTTATACGGACCAGCTTCCTAGATCATTTGACGCTGAGGTCCTCAGAAACATCTATGGTTATAAATTTGAGTTAAAGAAGGTAGAAAAAATAGAAGCTATTTCTAGGTTTAAAGGAAGTACCATCTTCATTTCTCAGCAAGATGACATCTGTGATTTCGACCTCTCCAGCAATATTGACTTTTTTATCAATGTTCACCCCCACTTAGGAAGTCTTTTAGTGGTATCGGGTGAGCAAAGTGAAAGCTATATCTCAGAAATTCAGCACGTCAGAAGAAGAGAGACCATTGCGATGACTCCAGCCAATTCTCTAGCAGTCCTAAAATCGATAACAACGCAGTCTTCGGTTGAAGAAGCGGATAACAATACGGCGCAAAACAAAGCAAGCGTAATCGCTTCAATCAAAGAAATAGCAGGCACAAACACAACAGCGCTTGTTGCCTCAAGTGGTCTTTCGATACAATATGCCATTTTAATGGGGCTTATTGATGATGCCGTAGAAAAACATAAAGGGAAGGCTATAAAAATCATTGTCCCTCCAAATTGTTATGGAGGAACCAATGACCAAGCAAGACGTGTCGCCGCTTGTCTTGAGCATGTTGAGGTGATGGATTTACCCGTAGATGGCGGTAATGATATGGTTCAGAGTATTGATCTGGTTTTAAATCAAATTGCCAAAGAAGATGCGGTCCCTTATATCATTGCAGAAATACCAACCAATCCCCGCGTGGAGGTTCCCGATCTTTTAAAATTAAAAAGTGTCTTAAGTGCCGAGCGTAAAACGGAAGCAGGAGCAATTGCTGTCGATCCCGTATTTATTTTAGATCAAACATTTTGTCCTAACGTACATTTTTTAGGTGAGGGCGAAATTCTCTCATCAATTAGGGCTATTTCTTATGCCAGTGGATCCAAGTTTCCAAGTGGTGGATTATGCACTGCGGGGTATTGTGTCGCAAATCAAAAAGCAAACGCCTTAATGGAGAAAATAGCACTGCATTTAGGTCTTTGTGACAACGAAGCAACAAGCCTACAATATGAAATATTGGCAAAACAATTGCCCTCAATGAACCAAAGAATTCAGGATGCCTATTTGAATACCCGAGAATTTGTAAGCTTTATCAAGGAAACCTTACCCGAGGCGAAAATTAATTTTGTTTCAGAAGAGTTGGCAAAAGAAGGGTTCACCCCATCCGTATTTTCATTAGATCTTCCCACGAAAGGAAATACCGATACCGAAAGAGAAACTTACAAAAGAGCATTGAATCATAAATTAATCCATTTAATGATTACAGAAATCCCTGATGAAAGTAAATACTGCGTCAGCTATGGGCAGTTAAAGGGTTGTTATTGGACAATCCCAGCAACCTCAACTCAAGGCACCACAAAAGAAGGTGATAAGGATTATATAGCCCGTGTGGCGCTTTCTGCTCATTTGAATCTTGAGCTTCATAAAAAAGTCTTTTCTGATTTCGTTGACGAGATTTAATTGCACCATATAGAGGCTGATTGCTTGTTCCATTTATCCCTTAAACAAGGTTTGAAGCTGTACTGATGTGGAACAGATAGTAAAGGATTGTGGAGAGATCCCTTAGATTAAAATAAAATAATTTCTAAAAATCTATAAAACGTACTAAATCGAATTGCTTTTAAACCTCTAAGGATGATTTCATTGCTATCTTTAAGAACTTTAATCATTCAATGAAATCTCCCTTCCTTAAAACAAAAAAATTCTGGCGGCGCTTAATTTCCGCTGTTCTCGTGGTTCCCGTAATCCTTTTTAGTATTCTTCTGCTTGTCATCTACCTTAAACAGGATGGTATTATTCAGTCTGAAATAGACGCCCTAAACAAGGGGCACAAGGGACAGGTCCTTATTGGAGACATTCATCTAGAGCCCTTTAAGAACTTTCCCTATATTTCAATCAAAATAGATGATGTACGGGTCTTAGAGTCTAAAGAAAAAGATGCCGCAGAAATCTTAAATGTCGCAGACATCTTCGCAGGATTTAATCTTTGGGATATATTGAAGGGGACTTTCGATATTCAATCCCTGCTCATAGAGGATGGGGTTTTTAACCTCGTATTACACAAAGATGGGACAACCAACCTTCAGAATGCACTCGCAACCTCAGGGGAAGCTACGGAAGAAGAACCTATTGATATACATTTAAAAAACATTGAGCTTCGGAATCTTGATATACATAAGCTAGATGAAGCAACCAATGTGGATGTGGAAACTTTTATTTATTCTGCAAATGGCGGTTTTAAAACTGATTCAAAGCTCATAAACGCGCATATAGATACTGAATTCGAATTGAATGTTATCGAGGACGGGGACTCTACATATATCAACCATAAGCATTTTGAATTCCACACCGACATTACCCTCAATGAAGAAGAAGGGTTGATTGTCTTAAAGCCTTCCGGAATTAGAATGGAACACGGAGACTTCAATATTGAAGGAGTAATAGACCTAAATAAAGACCTTACATTAGACCTTGAGATCAAAGGCACGAAACCCAACTTTGATATGTTTATTGCCTTT
>CAJJCU010000079.1 GCA_905182775.1 uncultured Flavobacteriales bacterium | reverse complement strand
GCCCTATAATTTCACCATCTCAAATCCAAAGTAAATACCGACCCTATTCCAGGTGCGTCAGTTCCTAGCATTTCAAAAAGCCCTAGACCAAGCGAAAGGTAAATTATGTAAAAAACCAAGAGTTGATTATATTCGTATTTCAATTTGCGCTCTAAAAGGAAGTATTTATAGATTATTAGAAATAGTGAAGTACCCTAAACCAAGCTTATTAATTTTATATGGGAGCCTATCTACATTAGGCTTTGGATTCGCAGGAACCTTATTTGTGCACCTTTTCATTTCAGAGGTTGCATCTTATCTCTTCTTCCTAATTCCTATTTTGGGTGCCATATTCGTCTTTTTTATCTTCAATTTTTTATTAAAAAAATTCATCCAGCATAGACTTTCAATTCTGTATAGATCCGTTCAAACCAAACAAGATGAAGTCAATTTCGATTACCTTGAAGAGTCCCTTGACGAGATGATTGAAAATGCCGAAGAAAAAGTTCAAGAATGGAAGGAGTTTCAAGTAAAGGAGATCTCTAAACTTAAAGAGCAAGAGGCATTCAGAAGAGAGTTTTTGGGCAACCTTGCCCATGAGCTAAAGACACCAGTTTTCTCTATTCAAGGCTATATTTTAACCTTGCTAGAGGGCGGGTTAGAGGATGAGAACATTAACAGGAAATTTCTTGAAAGAGCATCCATTTCTACGGATAGAATCGTAGGTATTCTAGATGATTTAGACAGTATTACCAAAATGGAAGATGAGAAGTTTCAGCTTAAAATGGAATCCTTTAATATTGTAGATTTAGTTAACGAAACATATGAAACACTAGAGCTAATTGCTCATGAAAAAACTATTTCCTTAAAATTAAAGACCTCAGATGATGATGTTCTGGTCATGGGAGATCGAGAAAAAATCGGACGGGTTTTTACGAACTTAATCCGCAATTCAATTTCCTATGGAAAGCAAGGAGGTAAAACTAAAATCACCATCTTTACTTTCGATGATTTAATTACGATTGAAGTTGCAGACAATGGTATTGGGATTAGCGCACCTGATCAAACACGTCTTTTTGAAAGGTTCTACAGGGTTGAAAAAAGTAGAAACCGCCACGAGGGAGGTTCAGGACTTGGTCTTGCGATTGTGAAACACATCATAGAGTCGCATAATCAAACTATTTCTGTTAAAAGCAAACCAGGCGTTGGCAGCCAATTTAGCTTTAGTTTAGATAAAAGTTAAAGATTTTCTTAGGAATCCAATACATGTTGTACCTTTGCGCCAAATTTTTGGAAAAAACACGTTTAATTTAAAACCACTTTACCATGAAAATACTTAAAATTCAAGCACTTAGAGGACCAAACATTTGGAGCATAAAAAGAACGAAGCTTATTCAAATGCGACTTGATTTAGAAGAGTTGGAAGAACGTCCAACGGACAAAATTGAAGGTTTTAAAGAAAGACTAGAAGAATTGCTTCCGACCTTAGTTGAGCACCGCTGCTCTGAGGGCTGCCGTGGAGGTTTTTTTCAAAGAGTAGACCGTGGAACTTGGATGGGACATGTTATTGAGCATATTGCACTTGAAATACAAACATTGGCCGGAATGAATGTTGGTTTTGGTAGAACACGAGAAACCAAAACACCCGGTATTTATAACGTAGTTTTTAACTATTTAGAAGAAAAAGTAGGCGTCTATTCGGCAAAAGCAGCCGTTAGAGTTGCAGAAGCCTTAATAGAAGGAGAGAAATATGACCTGACTGAAGACATCCAAAACATGAAAGAAATTCGTGAGGATGTTCGTTTAGGACCAAGCACAGGAAGCATTGTTGAAGAAGCTGTTTCTAGAGAAATTCCTTTTTTACGATTGGGGAGGAATTCTTTAATTCAACTTGGCGCAGGAGTCAATCAAATGAGATTCCAAGCAACCATCACATGTAAAACAAGTAACATCGCTGTTGACATCGCTTGTAACAAAGAACAAACAAAGAAGATGCTAAGTGACGCATCTATTCCTGTCGCTAGTGGAGACATCTGTTATGATGAAGAGGATTTACAAGAGACCATTGATGACATTGGTTATCCTATCGTTATCAAACCTCTTGATGGAAACCACGGAAAAGGAGCTTCTATTAATGTGACCAATTGGGAAGATGCTGTCGAGGGATTGCACTATGCAAAAAAACACTCGAGACGCGTAATCGTGGAAAAATTCATCACAGGCTTTGACTTTAGAGTTTTGGTCATCAATAACGAGGTCATTGCTGCAGCTCAAAGAGTACCAGCACATGTTATTGGTAATGGAACACAAACAATTCAAGAGCTCATTGACGAAACCAATAAAGATCCTAGAAGAGGATATGGTCATGAAAATGTTTTGACGGAGATCACTATTGACAGGGATTCAGAAGAGTTGATAGAAAAAAGCGGTTATTCACTGAGCACCATCTTAACAAAGGATGAAATTTTTTATTTAAAATCAACAGCCAACCTAAGTACAGGGGGAACTTCGGTTGATGTTACTGATTTAATGCATCCAGAGAACGTCTTTATTGCCGAAAGAATTTCGCGTGTAATTGGTCTTGACATTTGTGGAATTGACATCATGGCTGCGAACCTAACGCAGTCTTTAAAAGAAAATGGTGGGGTTGTTTTAGAGGTGAATGCTGCTCCTGGTTTCAGAATGCACTTAGCGCCGTCTGAAGGCTTACCAAGAAATGTCGCGGCTCCAGTAATTGATATGTTATATCCTCCGGGGAAGCCTTCGAGAATTCCAATCATCTCAGTTACAGGAACCAATGGTAAAACAACAACAACAAGACTGATTGCTCACATAGTAAAAAACAATGGCTATAGAGTAGGCTTCACAACTTCAGACGGTATCTATATCCAGAACCACATGATGGAAAAAGGAGATACTACCGGACCGCTAAGTGCAGAATACATTCTTCGTGATCCAAATGTTGAATTTGCGGTCCTTGAAACAGCTAGAGGTGGTATTTTAAGGTCCGGTTTAGGCTTTAAGATCTGTGATATTGGTGTCATTACCAATATCCAAGAAGACCATCTTGGGTTAAGTGACATCCATGACTTAAAAGATTTGTCACGCGTAAAATCAGTGGTTGTAGAAAGTGTTAAAAAAGATGGATGGGCCGTTCTTAACGGTGAGGATGAACATTGTTTAGACATCGCACGGAGTTTATCGTGTAACGTCGCATTATTCAGTTTAAATGAAAACTGTCCTGCAATTATTGAGCATTGTTCTGAAGGAGGAATTGCCGCAATCTACGAAAATGGATACGTCACTATAAAGAAGGGAGACTGGAAGATTAGAGTTGAGCGTGTAACACATATCCCACTTACCTTAAATGGAAAGGCGAAATTCATGATTGCAAATGTACTTGCAGCAACACTCTCTGCATATCTTTATGGATTCAAAACGGAAGATATTAAATTGTCACTTGCTACATTTATACCAAGTGCGGCGCAAACTCCGGGCCGAATGAACATTTTTGAGTTCTCTAAATTTAAAGTACTTATCGATTTTGCCCATAACCCAACGAGCTATAGAGGTATTGAAGATTACTTAAGCAGTGTGGATGCTACAAGAAAAATCGGTATCATTTCGGGAGTTGGAGATCGAAGAGACCAAGACATTAAAGAATGTGCGATCATTGCTGCTAGAATGTTTGACCACGTAATCATACGACAAGAAAAACACCTTAGAGGAAGATCTGAAAAGGAAATTATCGACCTTATTCTAAGCGGTTTAAATGAAGGAGACCCAACCGTTACTTACGAAATTGTAAGTCTTGAAATTGAAGCGATTAAACATGCGATTTCTTTAGCCGAGGAAGGTACCTTCATCATTGCACTTAGTGACGTCATCGAAAATGCAATCGATATCGTTCAGAACTATTTAGATTTAGAGATTGAAAAAGGAGAATCCATAAACGGTTAAAAGCATTGAAATAAAATTCAATCGCATTTTAGCACCTACGTTTCATTTGATTTTGAGCAATATTTAATATATTTATAGGGAGGATATGTGTTCTTTTGAAGAGCGCATTCTCTTCATTCATTTGATTTTAATATTTAAAGTTCGTAAAAGAACCGAAACCATTGGCATCAATTTGATTTGGTAAAATTCTAAACAACCAATATAAATTATAATATGAAACTACTTTTAGGTCTATTTTTAACAGGTTTATGCTCCTCAATGTTAAACGCTCAAACTCCATGCACAGATGGAAGATATGCGAATGATGTTTTTGATGATTTTGTTAAAACCTCTAACATTGTATATGGTCAAAACACTTCATGGACGGGAGGTCAAGCAACATTAGACCTTGATTTTTATGAGCCTGAGGGAGATACAGAAACAGAAAGACCCCTTTTAATTTGGGTGCATGGAGGAAGCTTTATTGGAGGTTCTAAAACAGACTCCGATATGGTCACATTTTCTGAGCGCTTTGCAAAAAAAGGATATGCATGTGCTTCCATTGATTACAGATTAGGCTTCTTCCCTATTGACTCAGTGAATGCTGTCAAAGCAGTTGTACGGGCCACTCAAGATTTAAGGGCGGCGATTCGTTTCTTTTACAAAGACAAGCAAAGCACCAATACCTATAAAATTGACACCAATAAAATTTTCATCGGAGGAAGCTCTGCAGGAGCAATTACCGCTTTACATGTTGCTTATTTAGATGATGAATGTGAAATAGAGGATTACCTTGGTCAATCGACAATTATCTCTATGGGAGGAATCGAAGGTACAAGTGGAAACCCCGGCTATTCCTCAACGGTACAGGGTGTGATTAATGGATGTGGTGCACTGGCGAGATACAGCTGGATGGAGGCAGATGATGTGCCTTTGTGCTCATTTCATGGTACAGCAGATGGGGTTGTTACCTACAACAGAGGGATCGTAAACCCAGGTGTCCCATTGATTTATTTAGATGGAAGCCGCATGCTTCACGAGCGCGCTTGTGCAATAGGATTAGAAGAATACTTCTACACTTACGAAGGAGCTGGTCATGTTCCTTACGCTAGTAACTCTGGCCTCATGAACCTTACGATCAACTTTATCAGAGACTTTTTAGTATTACAAATGGGGTGCGACGAAACCCCACTGCAGCCAGAAAACGCACCGAGTGAAGAGGCTTTACTGTATGCCATCGATGACTGTGATGGGAACCCTATTGAGGACGAGTGTACTTCATCTGGATTGGCAGAAAACCAGCAAAATGACTTTTCTATTTTCCCAAATCCGACTAGCGGACTTTTAACTGTAAGCGCAGATTTTGAATTTGAGAAAGCCGCTGTATTTAACCTTCAAGGACAAAAGCTAAAGACACAAATTGTTGCTTTAAACGGTACCAAAATTGACCTTTCACGATTCAAATCCGGTAGCTACTTAATTCAGCTAGAAAAAGGAAATGGTGTGGTTACAAAAAGTTTAAGGTTTGAAGTGATTAAATAATCAATGTCAAATAAGCCCTGTCTTCTTATTGCATTTTTTAGTTTTTCCTTTTTCTTTAATAGCCAAACCTATGTTGAAGATTTTGAGGACGTCAGCACATTAAATGATTGGTATTTTCAAAACAATAGTGATTCCCTTAACTTAAATTGGCTTCAGGGAAACCAGACTAATTTCACAGCGCATCAGGGGGGAGACGAATCTTATTTGGGTGTGGGCTATGAAAGCTCCAATGCGCTTAACCCTGCAACACTGAGCAATTGGGCTATCTCACCCTCAAGAACCTTTAACAATGGAGATATTCTTACTTTTTACTCGAGAAGAAATGATTTCACCCCTGTTTTTCCTGACCGCTTAGAGGTTCGTTTAAGTGCTGAGGGAAATGAAATCAATGTAGGATACTTAGCCGAAGATGTCGGTTCGTTTTCTACCCTTTTATTAAGCATCAATCCAAGCTTAACTCAAAGTGGCTACCCGAATGATTGGACTCAATATACCATTATCATGTCTGGCCTAGATGGACCTACAAATGGAAGGATTGGTTTTCGTTACTACGTAACAGATGGAGGTCCTGGAGGAAGCAATTCCAACTACATAGGTATAGACTCCTTTACTTACTACTCCTCACTTAACCCCATAGCCAACGATGATTGTGAAAATGCAATAGCCGTTGATCATAACGCATCTTGTGTTCCTGAAATCGGCAGCTTACAGGTGGCTACAGAATCTCTTCCTGGATGCAATGGTACTGCTAATAACGATGTTTGGTATCAATTTACGGCCAATACGAATGCGGCAAGCATCAACGTTGAGGGCTCAAACGAAATGGATGCTGTATTCGAGGTTTATTCTGGAACTTGCGCCAACCTTAGCTCCCTGAGTTGCACAAATAACAGCTACGATGGCGAAACAGAGTCTACAACCCTAAGTGGATTGAATTCTGGACAGACTTATTATATTCGAATTTATGATTGGCACAATTGGGTGCCCAACACATTGGATTTTTCCTTATGCATTGAAGCCTTCGAACAATGCTCATTAAGTGCCGGAATCAATAGTAGCGTAGAAAACGAAGCTTGTGGAAACAATGAGAATGGAGGTTGTTTCGTATCATCTCCTGTCTATCAAAATGTAAGCTGTAATGAAACTGTATTTGGCTCGTCATGGGCACAAAACGGCTTTAAGGACTACGATTGGTATCGTATCGAAATTATTAATCCGGGTGAAATAAACATCCCTATTCAGGCAGAATTCGCGGTTACCGTTGATGTTTTCAATATTTCAAATTGTAATATCCCGCAGCTCATTACCTCCGGAAGCTTCAGCTCTTGTTCACAAGAACTCCTGACAAGTTTTATATCCCCTGGAGTCTATGCAGTGGTTGTAAAACCGACCTCATCAAACAATATGGCGTGCGGTGATTTTAATCATTATGAAATTGGGTTTGAACTTCCATTAAGTGACATCGTGTTGAGTACTGAGACGGATACCCTTTCTTTTTGTGAAGGCAACGACACTTATTTAGCTTCCAATCAAATGGGAGGCCTTTTCTCATGGGTATTCGATGGCCAAAGTGTTTCAAATCAGGACAGTCTTTTATTGACACAATCAGGCGTATTGTTTCTTAGCTATACCAATGAAAATGGATGCGCTGGAAATACCTCCAATACTATTCAAATAGAAATGAACGCAATCAATGTAGCTGCATTTAATTATGAATCGACTACCCTATGTATAGGACAAGGAACGGTTGCAAATGACAATATAGAAACGGGCTATTACGACACAAGTGACGGGCTGTCCATAGACACTATAACGGGGGCAATCAATACGGATCTTTCCGAGACAGGAAACTATAATATTGTGCACCAGACCACAGGGATCTGTCCTGATTCATCAAGCAGCCTCATCACAATAGGAACTTATGCTGAGGTTTTATTCACGGTTACTTCAGTGCTCTGCGACACCTCACTAGCCATCCAACTAGAGGGCTTGCCGATGGGCGGAACTTTCCTTGGTGAGGGTGTCATAAACGAGACCTTCACACCTAGTATAGCGGGAATTGGCAACCATACTTTGAGTTACAGCTATGATAATAATGGATGTGTCACTACTGAAAGTCAAGAGGTTTTAGTTGAAAATTGTGCGTCAACAAATGAGCTCGGATTCGAATACGCTATTTGGCCGAATCCATTTAAGGACAAGATCTTTATTGACCTCCCTAAAGGAACCTATTATTCGTTGGTTTCATTACAGGGTCACATTTTAGCCAAGGGCTTTAATACTGGAAATACAACCATAGAAATCGATGTCTCTGCTCTTGTAGTTGGGATGTACCTAATCCAACTTGAAAACAACAAACAGATCAAAACACTTCCTCTCATCAAAAGGTGAGTTTTTTGTTCAGATATAAATTGACTAACTTTTCAAAAAAAAACTTTATGAAAAACATTTTAGCCCTCATCTCATTATTCGTTGCTTTCCTTTCATTTGGTCAAACCTGGAGCTCTAATGTCGCAGAAGTTTTTTACGAAAAATGTACGAAATGTCACCATGACGGTGGTGGAGCGCCATTTTCATTAATGACGCACGGAGAAGTTTCAAATGTTGCAAGCGCAATATATGACGCTGTATACCAAGAAACAATGCCTCCATGGCCTCCTAATTCACCTTCTGCAGAATTCATGCATGACCGGTCATTAAGTTCCCCAGAAAAAAATACCATATTAGATTGGCTGACTGAAGGATATCCTGAAGGAAATGTTGCTGAAATTCCACCACCACCCGTTTATAATGGCGGAACTATTTTAGGCGACGGTGAACTAGAAATTCAAATTCCAACCTATATGAGTAAAGCAATTACAATGGATGATTACGTGTGCTTTTCTATCCCAACAAATCTAACAGAGGACCGAACGATAAGAGCAGTTGAAGTCATCCCTGGAAATCCAGAGATCGTCCATCACGTGCTCGTTTATGTAGATCAAAATGGTGTTGAATACACGGATACAACGGGGGGCGATTGTGCGAGCCCAGGCAGTACAAACACGAAATTAGTAGGCGGCTTCACTCCTGGAGCTACACCTATTCTATTTCCTTCTCAAGACCCAATAAAACTTGGCGTTAAGGTAGAGGCCGGAGCGAAAATCTACTTAAATATGCATTATCCGATTGGAAGCTATGGACTTGTCGACAGTACAAGAGTTATTTTTCATTTCTACCCTCCAGGCGAAAGTGACATACGTGAGATAAACTCAGAACCCCTACTGATCAATTACAGCTTTAATTTACCGCCTGAACAAATTACAGATGTTGCAGCACAGTTTCCGAGTTCCGGAACGACACCTATTGATTTCTCATTGTATTCTATTTTTCCTCATATGCACCTTTTGGGTAAAGAAATTGGTTCTTACGCCATAAGACCAGGACAGGATACCCTGCCCTTGATTCATATACCTCATTGGGATTTTGACTGGCAAGATTTCTACAAATTCCGTTATCTTCAGAAGCTTCCAAGTGGCTCAAAGATTAAGGGCTACGGAACATTTGACAATACGTCTTCGAATATTCACAATCCCAACTCCCCCCCGATCCCCATTAATTTCGGGCTGAATACAACGGATGAAATGTTCATTACTTATTTTCAATTCTTACCCTATGAAGATGGGGATGAAAACTATGACCTAACTGAACTAACGAGTCTTGGATTAGATGAATATCTTTTGGAAACTAATGCAGCGATTAGCGCCTTCCCTAACCCATTTTCCGATCAAGGAGTACAGCTAGGTTTAAAAGGTGATTTCAACGGTGGAGAAAAAATAATTATCTATGACGGAAGAGGCAACAAGATAAAAGAACTGAACACAAGTGCAGAAAACAAAGCATTCTGGGATGGTACAAATAACAGAAATACCCCTGTAAAAAATGGAGTTTATTATGTATCCGTTAATTCCAACGGGATCTTTTCAAATAAAATATTAATCAAAACAGAATAGTACTGAGAGGTTCTAAGGATTTTTGTATTTTTGGCTCGCTTAACGCAAGATGGTCTCGTGGCCGAGTGGCTTAGGCACCGGTCTGCAAAACCGGTTACAGCGGTTCGAATCCGCTCGAGACCTCACTTAA
>CAJJCU010000078.1 GCA_905182775.1 uncultured Flavobacteriales bacterium | reverse complement strand
GCTTTTATTTCTATCCTTCTTTTTATTTGTTTGCCCACCCCTATTTGCTCAAAAGAATAAGCTAAAAGCCTATCTTGACCTAAAAGAGTTTTACAATCCTGAAACCGGCTCCTATATTGAGGTGCAGCTTCAATTCTCGGGAATTTCAACGGAGCTAAAAACAATAGGAGATAGCGCACTTCAATCGGAATTAGCAATGTATATTGAAATTTATGAGCAAGATTCTATGATTAGGTCTTCAGCTTATATTTTAAAGTCTCCTCAGTTTCTTTTGCGAGATAGTATTGTTGAAGACTTTTATGAAATCAACAGGTTTGCTCTTGATGAAGGAGATTACAAATTGAAACTTGAAATTCAAGACCTCGGAGGAGATGCCAAAAACAAAATTAACGGAGAACAATTATTTACGATTCATGATCCTAAAAAGCAAGCCGCTCTCTCTGACATTACAATTGCTGAATACGCCATACCCTCCACATCAGGAGGTCAGTTTCAAAAATCAGGGTATCAGATTATTCCAATGCTCTCAAGCTTCTTTCCTTCTGAAATAACAAAAATGCCCTTCTACTACGAGTCTTATAACACCAATACTCTACAACAAGACAGTACAACGATCAGACATGAAATCATTGACGTGGCAAATGGAACTGCAATTGAAAGATTCACAAATGTATTCTCACATGAATCGAGTCCTATAAAAGCCCACCTGAGTATCATTGATATTGAAACCTTAGAGACCGGAAGGTATCTTCTAAAAGCGACAATACTAGACCAAGAAGCAAATGCAATCAGCAGCAGCACCTATGGCTTTGACCGTAGCAATGAGCTTGCCTCGAGTCTCGTTTCCACCGAGATCGTTCTAGACCCCGCCTTCCAAAGCTCTATCCCTGATGATTTAATTGACTTTTACTTAGAAAGTCTGATTCCCATCGCTAGACCGGCGGAAGTGAAAAATATTATAAGTACGCTAAAAACAAAAAACCTTTCAAGGTGCCGCAAGCACATACAAGCTTTTTGGCTCAAATCGTCACCAGTTGACAGCTATGAAGCATGGATTCGATATAAAACTCAAGTTGATTTTGTAGAAAAAGTTTATGCGAATAACTTTCAAGATGGTTTTCAGACAGATCGAGGACGCGTATATCTTCAGTACGGCTCTCCAAGTTCCTTAATTAATAAAGAGACCTCCCCCTCAGAGTATCCCTATGAAATATGGACCTACAACAAGATTGGTGTTTTCAGCAACCGAAGATTTGTTTTTTACAATCCAGACCTAGTTAACAGAGCCTATAGGCTTCTTCACTCCGATATGGTGGGTGAATTGAAAAACCCGAGCTGGCCGCAGGTTCTTTCTAAAAGAAATACCGTAAATGGAAACGTAGACGACCCCAATCAAAACAATATTGATCACTGGGGTGGTAATTCAAACGAATATTATCGTCAATACTAAAGATGAGTAAACTCGCAGTTGTTATTCTAAATTATAATGGCTTAGAACATCTAAAGAAGCACCTGAAGAATGTTCTGGCACACAGTGCACCCTATGACGTTATACTAGCAGACAACTGCAGTACTGACCAATCCCTTGAATACGCAAAAACAATAGAAGGATTAAAAATAATTCGCAATCCTAAAAACTCAGGTTTTGCCGGGGGATACAATGAAGCTCTAGAACAGATAAGAGGACAATATGATTTCTATATTTTATTGAATAGCGACGTTGAGGTAAGCCAAGCTTGGATCACTCCACTTCTAGACGCCATGAAGGATGAAAAAATTGCGGGGTGTCAACCTAAAGTCAAATCGCTAACCTCCCCATCGAAATTTGAACATGCAGGGGCATGCGGAGGTTTTATTGATTCAAACTACTACCCATTTTGTCGTGGACGGATTTTAGATCACGTTGAAGAAGATATAGGACAATACGACTCTGAGACTTATGTAACATGGACCTCTGGTGCAGCAATGCTCATTAGAGCAGAGCTTTATCACAATGCCAATGGTTTTGACAGCACATTCTTTGCGCACATGGAAGAAATCGATTTATGTATTCGGCTGGGACATCAAGGCTATAAATTCAAAGTTGTTCCTAGTAGCGAGGTCTTTCATTTGGGAGGTGGAACACTCCCCTATCTATCTGCCCAGAAGGTCTACTTGAATTTCAGGAATAATTTATTTCTTATTGTCAAGAACCATAAAGGCCCATTACTACCCATGCTTATTAAAAGAATGACCCTTGATGGTATAGCGGCTTATAAGTTCTTACTTGAAGGCAAACCAATGTTTTTCTGGAAAGTGTTTTTAGCCCATATGGCGCTTTATAGAAATTTCAGAAGAATGTATAAACAACGTCTATTTCTAATGAAGGACAAGTCTGAAATAGTCAAATATAACGGGAGTATTCTTGTTGGTTATTTTATAGAAGGCAGAAAAACATATTCGAAAATTAACAAAAGACAAATCAAAACATGAGATCATTTTTAGGACTTTTGGGTTGTATTCTAGTTGCATTACAAACAAATGCACAAGGAATTAAAAGCATTCAAAAAGCGAGTGACAAGGCCCACAAAATTATGATTCCAAAAAATGGCGATATGGTTCAATCTCCTGTCAACTTGGTCAATCCCTTTGTTGGAACTGGTGGCCATGGTCATACCTTTCCAGGAGCGACTGCCCCATTTGGGATGATCCAACTGAGTCCAGATACCCGACATGAAGGCTGGGATGGTTGCTCGGGCTACCATTATTCTGACTCCGTAATTTATGGCTTTAGCCATACCCACTTGAGTGGAACAGGGGTTCCTGATTATTGCGACCTCTTAATTGTTCCACAAAGCGGCAAGAAGGCAAAAGTTGTTGCTGGCTATGAAAACCCAAATGGATTTGGTTCTAAGTTCTCTCACAGTACTGAAACCGCGAAACCAGGATATTACGAGGTCTTTTTAGAAGACGACGGCATCAAAGCTCAGATGACCACGAGTGAACGAGCTGGTATTCATCAGTACACCTTTACACGAGAAAAAGACAAGAAATTCATCCTGATTGATTTTGACCACAGAGATGACCTTATTTTTGCAGAATACATCCTGGATGAAAAAAAACACATCTCTGGTCAAAGAATTTCAAAAAGTTGGGCAGAAGAGCAGCACTTCTACTTTGACTTGGAATTTTCTATTGAACCTTCAAAAATAAAGAGAGTAAGTAATAAAAATGGGCACAAACTACTTATTGAATTTCCAAAACAAACAAAAAGACTCCAAATAGCCATTGGGATTTCACAAGTGGATGAGGCCGGTGCCCTTAAAAATAGACAGACCGAGCTCGACGGCTTTAACTTCTCTAAAACAAGAGCTTTTACAAGAATCAAATGGCAAAAAGAGCTCTCTAAAATTAGAATCAGCAATGAATACAAAAACAAGGCAGCAATATTCTACACAGCACTCTACCATTGCTTTATCGCCCCTAATCTGGCCAGTGATGTTGACGGTCGATACCGTGGCCATGACCAAAAGATTCACGAGCTTCCTGAAGGAGACAATCATTATACCGTATTCTCACTTTGGGACACCTACAGAACCCTTCATCCGTTATTTACGCTCATACAACCCGAAAGAACAGAAGAATTCATCAGAACCATGCTCCGCATTTATGACCAAAGAAATGACCTTCCAGTATGGGAGTTGGCGTCTTGCGAAACTGAATGCATGATCGGCTATCATTCCGTATCGGCTATTGCAGATGCCTATATCAAGGGATATAATGATTTTGATACCACTAAGGCGCTCAATGCGATGGTACATACGAGTAAATTGGATGAATACGCAAAAAAAGAATTTGCTGACCAAGGATTTATCAGCTCTGACCAAGAAGCAGAATCTGTATCGAAGACTTTAGAGTATGCCTATGACGATTTTTGCATTGCTCAAATGGCCAAGAAAATGGGACGAATGGATCTTTTCAAAGAATACGATAAACGCAGCTTAAACTTTGTAAACCTATACGATCCATCTACAAAATTTATGAGAGCTCGACGAGGCGCCCAGTGGTTCGGACCCTTCAATCCGATAGAGGTCAATTTCAACTACACAGAAGCCAATAGTTGGCAATACTCCTTGTATGCACCGCATAATATACCTGTTCTTGCTAACCTTATGGGCGGGAAAGATTCCTTGGAAACTTGGTTGGATCGACTGTTTGCCGCTGATTCCGATTTGATTGGTAGACACCAGGTAGACATTACAGGACTAATTGGCCAATACGCGCACGGAAATGAACCTTCTCATCATATGGCCTATCTGTACAACTATACAAATGGCTCACATAAGACTCAATTCTACGTGGATCAGATTCTAAATGAGCTCTATACGCTTCAACCTGATGGTTTATCAGGGAATGAAGATTGCGGCCAAATGAGTGCCTGGTATGTTATGAGCTCCTTAGGTTTTTACCCTACCGCGCCGGGAAATACGAATTACCAAATAGGAAGACCCTTATTTAAAAAAGCACGGGTCAAATTACCTAACAAAAAACTCCTTTCCATTGAAGCGCCTGATAATTCAGCATCCGCTAAATATGTGAAAGGCGTTTCATTCAATAAGACAAAAGGAACAGTAATCGACCATAATAAAATCAAAAAAGGAGGACTGCTATTGTTCGAAATGTCAGAGGAACCAATTTCGACATCTAACTTCAATATCCATAAAGATGATAGCCTTTTAAAAACCGACTTTGTACCCACCCCTTTTATTGCGACTGAACAACGAATATTTGAAGATTCGATTGTGATTAAAATAGGAAGTAGCAAGATAAATAATCTAAAACAGAGGCTTTATTTCTCTATCAATAATGGGTTGTGGCAAGATTATACTAAGCCCTTCACGATATATGAAACAAGCACAGTTTCAGTCAAAGCATCTCGGTTTCCGAATGTTTCAGATATACCTCACAATGTGAAAATCGCACCATACTGGAGCCCCATAGTTCAGAGCTTATTCAGCAAAAGAGATCCAAACGTAAGTCTAACGCTTGAAACAGAATACGCAAATCAATATGCGGCATCAGGACCCAATACACTCATTGATGGCGTTCGAGGCAGTGGTGATTTCCGAACTGGAGATTGGCAAGGCTTCTATGGAGAAAACGTGACTGCCGAAGTTCGTTTTGAGCAGCCCAAAAACATTCGATACATCGGTGCATCATGTATTAGAGACCTTAAATCGTGGATCTTTTTCCCTTCAGAAATCAAAATCAGCTATTCCATAAATGGAGTCGATTTCATAACACTTCCCGAAATAACTATTCTAAAAGACACACAAGATGATTATGAACCTAAGGTAAGGTCTTTCAAGACTAAACTCAAACAAGAAACCTCAATACAGGCCATTCGATTTGAAGTCGTAAACTCTGGCGTTTGTCCTGAGTGGCACTTAGGAAGGGGTTATGATACCTGGTTGTTTTTGGATGAGTTTATATTTGAGCCAAATATTGAGCTTAATAGAGGTGATTCTTACTACAAGGACTAAGGTTTTATAAAGCGATTTATAGGCCAAAAGAATTCGTTCTCCTTTAAAACCCCATAAAACCGATCAACTGCTCCAAATTTCTTATTAAAGTCGGCAAGGCCTTTTTGGTTCGAACCTACAAAGTCAAAACCTCTCATTTCTAAGGATACCGCATCCGTAATCCCTTTATCTAAAAGGTGAAACATAGCACCAAGATCTTTAGCAGTCTCATTTGAAGCACCTTTGATATAATAACGAACCCCCTTAAAATCAATATAAAAGACCATGGCCACCGGTTTTTCAAGATGATAAGCGACCTCAAACCGCCCTATATTAAGTTTAAATGATTCTTCCATAAGGTTTTTCAACCTTTCATACACCTCATCGGATAAGGTGTCATATTTATGCCCAACATGTTCCCTGAAAAAATTCAGAAAGGTCATGGATTCTGAAATAGAACCGAAAGACAATACATCAGCGTTCTTCTTAAGTATGCGCTTGGCATTGGTTCCATAAAGTGCACGTTGATCTACAACAGTGTTCTGTAATTCCAGATATTGATACATACCTTGTTCAGGAAACTTAGCTATTGAGCCGTCTGAAAAATTCAAATGAGTAAGCTTAGAATTCGCCTCTAGCGCGCCTTTTAGCTGCATAAAGTCATTCTCAGTAAAGACACCGATTAAAGGAATTGCACGAATGAATATAGGCTGTCTAAAGGTATTATAAAACCATTTCCTTTTATAAGGCAAGGGCACCAACTTTAGATAATCTCCGTAAACGAGTAAATCCCAGTTCGGATGTAATATATCCCAAAAAAATATTTGAGCATACAACTCAGAATTTAGCACACACTTATTTAGTGCACGATTGAATTTTTCGCGGTCTATATTTTCATGACTGACATAACTCCAAGATTCCATGAATCTACTTGCTGGTTTTAGTTCTAAGTAAATCTAATCGAATTTTAGCATATGACTTTAAATTCCATTAATTTTATATCATAAATTTAACAATCATGAAAATATTTAAACTCCTATTCCTTTCCTTACTTATATCAAGTAATGCTTTCTCTCAATCACCTCAATCATCTAACGAACAAGAAGTTAGTTCGGAATCAATAACACCATCAGAAATTGAAACCCTTGTTGAACTACTTGATTTAAGCAACGAGCAAAAGGACCGAGTTTCTCAAGTTTTAAATGGCATTACACAAAAGAATGCTAAGGTCTCTTCAATGAATTTAACTGAAGAGAACAAAACTCAAATATTCGAAGGCAATAAGCAGGCCAAGACCAGTATGATTTTAAATATCTTGAATGAAACGCAAAAAGCGATCTATATAGAAAGCTTATCGCACTAATCTCTTTAATTTTATTTGACGCGCTTTAGTCTAGAAAAGCCTATCCCTCCCAGACAATAAACCTTTATCAGTACTTGGTGCTTTAGGCAATGACTGGATGTCTCAATATTAAATTGGTATAATTTTAGACTCACGAGAATCGGAATGCCTATTCAATTGACACTCTGATCAGCACTTTAAGTTTTTGAAAGTTAAGTTGTTTATAAGTGAATAATGGCTTCTGTTTTTATCATTCTTCTTCTATTTATATTTAGACAAAAATTATTTATGATCCGTAAACCCCTAATCGCACTCTTTTGTGTTTCTTTTATTTTGACTGGATGTAGTCAATCTGAAGGCACCCCCGAGGCCTCAATAGTTCCGGTCGAAAAAACGGCAGATCCTTTTGTTTTAAAGGACTTTCTTACGACCAACACAGCGCTTGACACATATGTAGACTCTATATACAATCGATTAAATAGGACACAAAAAGTAGCACAACTCATTATGCCCGCTGCAGGAAAATACGGACAGGCAAAAGAAACCATTGATGGATTAATTAAAGACAGCTTAATAGGCGGAATACTCATGCTTAACGGTACAGTTGAAGAATTCACAAAATGGATTCAAGAATTCAATACCCTGAATCAAAGCCAAGGAAACCTTCCATTTTTATTGAGCGCAGACGCAGAACCTAGCCTAGTAAACAGAAAAATAATGGGCTCAACACCTGTTAAAAAAGCAAATGAAATCAGTTCCATCGAAGAAGTAGAATCTGTTACAAATAAAATAAGTGCTGACCTCAACAAAATTGGTATCAACTATAATTTCTCGCCAGTTGTTGACATGTCGCCAAATAAAACAGTGGGCTACAGAAGCTTTGGAAAGAACCCTGAGAATATCATTCCTTGGTCTGATCAATTTATACAAAGCACACAATCCAATAACATCATTGCTACAGCAAAACATTTCCCTGGACATGGACTTGTATCAGGAGATACACATAAGTCGTTACAGGTCATTAATGGGGAGCTAAAGGAGATACAGAACTACCCCCCACTCATAAAAAACGGTGTTCTTTCCATTATGGTTGCTCATATTGCTATAGAAAACAATGAGGTTTATTCAACCGATGGACTCCCCTCAACTTGTTCAAGAAAAATAGTCAATGACCTTCTAAGGGACCGTATGGATTTCCAAGGCTTAATCGTAACGGACGCAATGAATATGGGTGGTGTGAGAAACGTCCCTAACAATGCAACTTTAGCGATTGCTGCAGGCTGCGACATCCTACTTATGCCTGCCAATGCTAGAATAGCACATCAAGAAATACTAAAAGCTTATAATGAGAATAAAAACAACTTTCAGGATGGAGCCAACCAATCTGTAAGAAGAATTATACGAATGAAAGTTTGTCTTGGATTACTCTAAATAAAGATCAATAAGACCTTCAGGGGCTTTTACCACCATTTGTTTTTTCTTCCCATCAACGCTGGTCAGAAGCTCTTCATAAACAGGTAATAGAATTTCGACACCTTCCTTTTCGATAACAAAAAGAGGGTTTCCTTTCTGCTCTAAGACCTCCACAAGAATACCAATATCTCCTTTCACCTCATCAAATACTTGATAACCAATTAATACATGGCCCAAAAACCTGGTTTCATCAACAACTTGTAAAGATTCAGAGGGAATATAAGCCTTTTTCTTGATCAGTTTTTTAGCTGAATCTTCAGAATCAACTCCTTCAAAATGAAGCGCTACGAAGCCTTTGTTCTTTAGTTTAAAATCAGAAATGAAAAAGGGTGTTAATATACCATCTATCTCAAGAAATACCGACTTTAGATGCGCATATGACTTTGGATTAGAAACATCCATATACAAAGAAACTCCACCTTTATATCCGTGGAGTTTCACAATTTGTCCTATATAGGAAGTGTCTGATAAATGCATATCTGCTATTCAGCAGAAGCTTCTTTTTTATCATCTCCCTCTGCAGCTGGTGCTTCTTCTGTCTTAGCTTCAGCAACTGGTGCTTCTTCTACTACAGCTTCTGCAGCTGGCGCTTCTTCTGTTTTAACTTCAGCAACTGGTGCTTCTTCTGTTTTAGCTTCAGCAACTGGTGCTTCTTCTACTACAGCTTCCGCAGCTGGCGCTTCTTCTACTGCAACTTCAGCAACTGGTGCTTCTTCAGCTACAGCCTCTACAACTGGTGCTTCTTCAGGCTCAGGAGTGTTCTTAGCAATAATTGCTGCTGCTCTTGCTTCTTTAATACCAATCTCATGCTTTAATTTCTGAGCTGTTGAATTTTCTGCATTCTTGACCAAGTCAGAAGCTTTCTTTTCAATCTTAGTGTCTTTTTCAGCGAGCCATGCAGCAAATTTCTTTTCTACATCTGCCTCAGTAAGAGCTCCTTTCAAAACACCTTTCAATAAGTGGTTTTTGTATAAAACACCTTTGTAAGATAAAATTGCGCGTGCTGTATCTGTAAGCTCAGCGCCTTTTTGAAGCCAACTTAAAGTATTATCGAAATTTAAATCAATAATTGCTGGGTTTTTAGTTGGGTCGTAGGTCCCTAATTTCTCAATGAATCTACCATCTCTTTTTGATCTGCTATCCGCAGCTACAATGTGAAAAAATGGTTTTCCTTTTTTACCGTGTCTTTGAAGACGAATTCTTGTTGACATAATTGTTACAGTTTGGAGTACTAAACCCCGATTTATAAATATTTAAGTCTGCAAAGATACCAACAAAAACTTAATGAACAAACTATTTGTATATTAGAAATCAGAAATTAAAGCCCCCCATCAAAAACCTTGTTTTTTTGTTTGGCATAATTTATGATATTTGCAAAGTAAAATAAATACTATGAAAAAATTTACCCTACTCTCAATATGCTTTTTCTTGTTTTCGACGGCGATCGCTCAAACAAGTAAATCACAAGAAATCTTGGACAAGCTTTCTGGATCGATGAAAAAGCTGAATACCTTTTATGTTGAGTTTAATGCGAATATCAAAAACGCCGCTACAGGGGTTAATGAAAGTGAAAAAGGAAAAGGATGGGTTAAAGGAAACAAGTATTATGCGAACTATGGAGAAATCACCTTGCTCTCCAATGGCGTGAAGACATGGACTGTGATCAATGAAGAACAATCAGTTTACGTTTCAGATGCTAGTGACGACGATGAAAGTATGAACCCTAAAAAACTCATGACCATATGGGAGTCAGGATTCAAAAACAAGTATGAAAAATCAGATGTATTCAATGGAGAGAACGTCCATATCGTTAAGCTCTACCCTACACAACCCGATAATGCAGATTACCACACCATTTCATTATACATCTCCTCAAAAACAAATGAGCTTAGAAAGGCAGTGATGAAAACAAATGACGGTACAATGATGACTTACCATTTGACAAAATTCATTAGCAATAAAGAAATAGCTGATAGTAAATTCTCATTCAACAAGGCTCAGTATCCTGGTTTCGCAGTTATAAGAGATTAAACGTTAGAGATTATGAGCCTCTTTTAAGCGCTCGGTCCATTTCCCTTCGATCGTCTTTGAGTTTCAAGTCCTGTCTTTTGTCATGTGTCTTTTTCCCCGTAGCACAGGCAATAAAGACTTTCAACCACCCCTTTTCAGACAGAAAGAGCTTCACAGGAACAAGTGCATTACCTTTTGTCTTTAAAAATTTTTCAATTTTCAGGATTTCTTTAGAATTCAGCAATAACTTCCTGTCGATTCTGGGTTTGTGGTTATTGTAGCTCCCGTTTTCATATTCTGCTATATACATGTTCCTTATAAAAACCTCTCCATCTGAGAAAACACCATAAGCTTCCATAATACTCGCCTTTCCATTCCTAATACTCTTGATCTCAGTACCTTTAAGCTGAATACCAGCAGTGAATTTATCGAGAAGGGTGTACTCGAATTTGGCTTTTTTATTTTGAATATTTATCGGCTTGCTTGACATCTAGATTCAAAGTTAAGCATAGATTCTTAAACCTATAAAAATAAAATGATCAGAAGAGTGAAAATGATTAATTTTAGACCGTGCAAATTTCTTCTAAAGTATTAGACACCGCCGTTGAGCAGCTATCCAGTCTTCCTGGTGTTGGAAGAAGGTCAGCTTTAAGGTTGGCTTTACATTTACTTCAACGGGATGAACTTGAGATACATGATTTTGCCCAATCCATTATAGACCTGAAGTTAAAAGTCTTGTATTGCGACAATTGCGGCAATATAGCAGATCAGAAAACATGTGATATCTGCTTGAATCCAAATCGGAATTCAAAAATAGTTTGCATTGTTGAAGACATTCGAGATGTCATCGCTATAGAAGCTACAGGAGCATTTAAAGGGAAATACCACGTTCTCGGAGGTGTTATATCCCCCATGGATGGTGTTGGGCCTAGCGACCTTAATATCGAACGCCTTATCGAACGCTCAAGCAATAAAGAAATAGAAGAGGTGATATTTGCACTAAGCCCTACAATGGAAGGAGATACTACTAACTTCTACCTGTTTAAGAAATTGAAAAACTTCGATCTTTTGGTCACCACACTTTCTCGTGGTGTATCTGTTGGAGCCGAATTACATTATGCAGATGAATTATCTTTAGGAAGGTCCATCTCACAAAGACAAAAATACGACCAATGATCAAACAAATTCTAATAGCCTTAATCCCATTATTACTTTCTGGTTTCATCCATGGACAAGGACCAATCTATATTGCAACCGCAATAGAGAAAGAATCGATAAAGGAATACTTGCATGCCGTTGACAGTAATGTGGTCCTGATTGACTTTATGAAAGTTAAAAAAAGCAAGCGGCTTGAAACATTTGAAAAGGTGTCCGGACTTTTATTATCAGGTGGTAGAGATGTTCATCCTTCAACTTATGGAAAAAAAGATAGCCTAAAGATTTGTGTCACTCACAAAAAAAGAGATGAAGTTGAACTTTTTTTACTGGGGCAATCCTTTAATGACTCCTTACCTATCCTAGGGATTTGCCGGGGGCATCAAATCATTAATGCAAGCCTAAATGGAGAACTAATCCAAGACATCCCCTCTCAATATAAAGCAAGTGTTGAAATCACGCATCGTGATCCAGAGGAAAAAAACTACGTTTACCATCAAATCGAATTAGAGCAGGACAGTGAACTTCTAAAACTGTATGGACAAGCGACATTCGAAGTAAATAGTTTTCACCACCAAGCCGTAAAGATACATGGAGATGGAATGAAAATCGTTGCCCATGCCGCAGACGGATTGAACGAAGCTTCTGAATGGGCAAAAGGCCTTGACGACCGATGGGTCATCGGTGTTCAATGGCATCCTGAACGAATGTACCAAAAGGAACCAAATCACTTGAATATTGCGAGGGATTTCTTGAAAAATTGCAAGCCCTAATTTTACAATCAATTGTAATCTGATATAATCCCAAAACATTGGGGTGAACTATAGATAATCTAAAAATAAAATCTGTATATTGCACGAAGTAAAATCAAGCAATAAATCAAGTATTTTTAACCATATGAAAGAAAAATTTGAACTCGAAATTCTATTAAAAACGTCTTTACGAGTTTTAGACAATATGATCGGATCTCCTAGCGGGCTTTCTGAATGGTTTGCAGACAACGTTACTGTTAGAGATGATATGTATTCATTTGAATGGGACGGAGCCATAGAAGAGGCGCGTCTACTGACAAGAAAAATGAATTCAAAAATGAAATTTCGTTGGATTGAGGATGAAGAAAACGGCGACGACTATTATTTCGAAATGAATTTTCAAATCGACCCGATGACTGGTATTGTCTCTCTTAAAATTGTAGATTTTTCCACACCTGATGACATCGAATCTGCCAAAATGCTATGGGAACAACAAATCAACGATTTAAGAAGAATTATAGGAGCCTAATCCCGTCGCTCAATCTCAGGCTTGAATAAACATTAATCAAAAGAGGATTATAACTTTGTTTCCAAGACTTTATCTTTTTAGTTTACGTTCTTTTATAGGACCCTTTGTTTTGACACTTGTCATTTCAATATTCATATTGATATTACAATTCTTCTGGGTATATATAGATGACCTGATGGGAAAAGGGATTGAAATCATCATTATACTTGAATTGTTATTTTACGTATCTGCGAGCCTAATACCACTCGCACTGCCTCTATCGATTCTGATCTCTTCCTTAATGACTTTCGGGAACTTCTCGGAAAACAATGAGCTGACTGCCCTAAAGTCAAGCGGACTTTCTCTATATAAAATAATGAGACCTCTAACCCTTTTTGTAATCGGTCTGGCTTTCTTTACTTTTTACTTCTCAAACTATATCATTCCCATTGCAAACCTAAAATGGCATGCACTTATTTATGACATTCAAAACACAAAAATATCGGGACTCATAAAACCGGGAGTTTATACGAAAGAGATTGATGGGTATGCCATTAAAGTAAGCTCTGGGGAAAATGGACACTACAAAGATGTGATCATTCATGACCATACGACCCCAACTGAACTTAAAACTATTAAAGCGGAAGAAATACACATCTACAAGTCAACCAATTCCCTCTACCTTTTTTTGGAACTGGTCAACGGGAATGTCTTTGAAGAGCTCGATATCCAAAACCCCATCTTCCTGCCAGACGGCAAGGTGCAAAACAGGACACATCTAAACAGACCCTCAAGACTCTCTACCTTTAAAAAAGCCATCTATAAAATAAATGTTTCGGGATTTTCCTTAAACAGAACAGATAGTGATATTTTTAAAGATAAGTATGAAATGCTTAACGTATTTCAAATCCGGAATGCGATGGATTCCTTAACGGTTAAAAAGAAAAATATGCAGGATGCATACTTGCAGGCCAATAAAAGATCAGAAACCATCTTCAATCTTAAAAACATTGAAAAAGAAGAGGACTCACTTGAGATTTCGCAGCACCTAATCGCTATCAACCATCAAGACATTGAGGCCCATCAGCTAAAAAACATTTATCCCAAAATCATAGAAAAGCTTCGCAGAAAAAATGCAAACCTAAAAAATCAACAAGACTACTTAAGCACACTACACAAAGAAGAAACCAACTACTGGATTGAATTCCATCGAAAATTTGCTTTATCGGTCACGCTTATTGTTCTCTTTTTTATTGGAGCACCTTTAGGTTCTATCATTAAGAAAGGAGGCTTTGGAGCTCCAATGGTGGTCGCCGCAATTATATTTATGGTATATTTTTCAATCATTACAACAGGAGAGAATCTTGTACAATCCATGGTATTATCGCCATTTATAGGTATGTGGATTGCCGTATTGATTTTCACACCTATAGCCATCATACTAACTAGAGCGGCAGCCAAGGATTCAGTCATCTTTTCATTAGATAACTGGTCTAAAAAAATAAGACTTATCTTTAAGAAGAATGAACATCCTGATTCTAAGTCATAAGCCTCCCTACCCTATTATTGATGGAGGTTGCCATGCAATGGATAGGTTCGTTAGGGGGCTTCTAATTTCATTCCCTAAAGCCACTATTGACTACCTGTGCATTTCAACACAAAAACACCCCTTTAAAGCAGAATCGATCCCTGAAGACCTCAAAACCAGAATTGAATTCAAACGCGTAGTGATTTCGACGAGACTCAACCCCATTTCTGCATTCCTTCATGTTCTTTCGAATAAATCCTATCAACTAAGTAGGTTTAAGCAGCGAGAAGTATTGAATCACATTTCAAGTATTGTCAAAAACAAAGACCTAGACTTTCTGTTTTTCGAAAGCCTTTTTTGTGGCGCATACATGAATGAAATTAAAAAACTAACTGAAGCTACCCGAGTTTATAGAGCGCATAATGTTGAACATCTTATCTGGGAAAAGCTTTCTGATAACGCCAGAAACCCTTTTAAAAAATGGTACTTTAAACACCTTTCTCAAACACTAAAATCATTTGAATTGGATTTTCTTTCCAAGAACCACCATGTCTTATCAATTGCCCCATCAGATGTTCAATACTTCAAGGCTCAGAAACTAAAAAATGTTAGCTACATTCCTGTCTCCATGACCACCAGCCCTATTAAAGAAACAAAAGCAAAAAGCATCTGTTTTTTAGGTGCCTATAATTGGCTCCCAAATAAAGAAGGCATACTTTGGTTTAATACGGAAGTACTACCCTCTTTACTGAAGCAAACCCCAGAGCTTACACTTCATGTTGCAGGAAGCTTTTCTGAACAAATAGAAGTACTCAAGAAAACAGAGGCCATTGAAATGCACGGTTTCGTTCCCTCTTCAAAAGACTTTATATCAAATCATGGTTTATTTGTCGCGCCTATACTTTCAGGTTCAGGTGTTAAAATGAAGGTACTAGAAGCTATGTCTCTAGGTGTACCGTGTATTCTTAGCGCTCATGCAGCGGATGGCTTGGCACTGCCTGAAATAATTCCGATATGCCAAAATAATAAAGACTTTATTACGCAGGTATCCTTACTTTTACAGAACGACGTGCTTGCAAAGCAAATTGGCCGGGCAGGTCAGGAATATATTAAACAAAACTACGCTTCAGAATTGGTGTCAAAGAAAATAATTGATGCGCTTTCAATAGGGTAAAGAAAAATAAAAGGTTGACAAATCTATTACATCTTGCATCTGGGCTATTCCTAATACCTGTTTGTTATACCTACGTTATATATCCTATTGCCACCATTTTGTTGGCCAAGAAAAAAACAAACCATCAAGATTTTCATACCATAGAAAATGCACCTCGCATAACCATCCTGATGGCGGCCCATAATGAAGACCTCATTATTGAAAAAAAAATAGAAAGCATTCTTGCCTGTAATTACCCACTAGCGCAACTAGAAATCATCATTGGTACGGATTGCTGCACAGATCGAACAGATCAAATCATCTCACAATACGCAAAGGAATACCCTCAGATTAAGCACCAACAATTTGACGAGCGACAGGGAAAGGTTAGAATCATCAACAAGCTCGTAAGCAAATCAAAGCATGAGCTACTCGTATTAACCGATGCCAATGTATTGTTTTCAGAAGGCACCCTATTTGAGCTGTCAAAACACTTTAAAAACAGCAGTATTGGCTTGGTAGATTCTCACATGAAGAACTACGGAATGAGTCCAACGGGAATATCAATTCCCGAGCAAAGCTACATCTCACTTGAAGTCAAGTTAAAAGATGCTGAAGGAAAGCTTTGGGGAACAATGATGGGGCCATTTGGCGGCTGCTTCGCGATGAGAAAGAGCTTGTATAAAGCAGTTCCAGAAAATTATTTAGTGGATGATTTTCACCTAAACATGAACGTCCTTGAGCAAGGAGCGCTATGTCTTCATGAACCTAAAGCACTTGTTTATGAAGATGTTTCAAATCATTTATCGGCAGAATTCAATAGGAAAATAAGAATATCTACAGGTAATTATCAAAACCTAGTGCACTTCGCTGCAATGCTCATCAAATCAAAAAAAATTGCTTTCACTTATATTTCACACAAAGTAATCAGATGGCTGAGTCCTTTTTTCATCCTCGCTTCTTTGATATTCGCTGTATTGACCTACTCTGATTCCACCATGAGCGCGCTACTTATATATAGCTACCTGAGTGTTACAGGAATTGTAATGATTGACATTTCATTCATGAAAGCAGGCATCCATTTTCGCTTGCTTCGCTACATCACTCATTTCACCTCGATGAATTTGGCACTACTCATAGGATTCTTTAGGTTTTTGAAAGGAAACAGTAATGGAATTTGGAAGCGTACAGAGCGGCTTCAAAATTAATTACCTTAACATCAGAAAGTGCTCGTATTTATCCTTTATAAAAAGGACGAGCTCTAACTCACTTGCGGTCTTCAGGAAGTCTTCATTAATATTCAAGAATTGGATGAATATATCAAATTGATTTTCATCAAGATCCAAAATATCATATGCAACATATAAAGACAACAATTCTTTGACGATTTTAGCCTTATTATCCTTGTACTCCTGCTCTGCAATCCATCGCTTGTTTTTCTCTTTTTTTGAAAA
>CAJJCU010000077.1 GCA_905182775.1 uncultured Flavobacteriales bacterium | reverse complement strand
CGCTCTCCGAAGAATTTATTCAATTTCTGGTTGTTCAAGGAATTGATGATCAAATGTGGCGTGACATCAATACTAAAACCCCAGAAAAAGCAAATAACCTTGTGTCTGTTTTCAGTGATACGGTCTTAAAAAAAGTGTATTCCAAGGTTAAGTTCATGAGCTTTGTTTCTGAGCAAGTATTCTCAATCTTTAAAATCGAAGCGCATACGATGCATGTCGTTGTTATCAAAAATCTTTCTAAAGACCGAGGGTTTAAAGATATAGAAGATGTTATAACCCGCTTAAAAAAGGACTTGAACGACTGCGAGGCATTCACTGCCACCAGGGAATTAGGCTCAGGTATTTTAGACGAAATCCATGATTTGACAGAAAAAGGTTGTCTCATTGCAGAGCAAGATTTATGGAAACAATTTGAATATTACCATAAAAAGACGTCCAAATAAGCATCTTTTTAGGAGAATTTTCGTTTTTAAAGTATATTTACTAGAACATTTGAAAAAACATAGTAATGAAAACCCTTAAGATCTTTTCTTTTTTTACTGCAATGACAATACTTATTTCCTCTTGCATTGACCACGAAGTCATCCCAGCACCTGTAAATACAGTAGATTTAAACTCTGCTTTTATTGGTTTTGTGAATGGAACCCAAGTGGAATTCACACAAAATGTATTAGGTTATGGAGCGCAATCCGTAAATGCTGAAGACATTAACCCTGCACCCACGCCCTCTCAAATGACTTATGGTACAAAAATAAAATCTATATATAATCCACAAGCCATTCGACTTAAATTTGGAACACTAGATTGGGATGTGTCTCAAAACAATTACCCAACAGTAAGTATGTTTAATGAATGGTTAAATACAGAATCAAATACCCCTGTTCTTTTTTCGGATCAAGGACTAAATGGTATAGAAATTGAATATATCGATAACAACGGAATCTCTTGGGTTACAAGACAATCGGACCCAGGACAATCAGGAACTTTTACAATTAATGGTCAAGAGTCTGACAATACAGGAGATTACTCTTTGTTTGAATGTACATTCAATTGCTTGGTTTGGAGAATTAACCCTCAAACTAATCTTGATGAGTCTGTAAATATTCAAAATGGGAAAATCACCTCGTGGTTCAGAAAATAGAAAACACATAATGGTTTCATGAGTGAAACACTCAAAATAGCAATTATCGGTGATTACAATTTCACGTATAATTCTCACCATGCGACAAATTTAGCCCTTGATCATTCCTCCAATTTCCTAGATTTAGAACTTAATTATTATTGGATTAAAATAAGCGATGCATTAAGGCATAAAGCAGGCTATTTTGATCAATATGATGGTATCTGGATTGCCCCAGGCCCTATTGGAAATCCTTTCTTTCTGAATGGTATTTTTAAAAAACTAATAGAAAGTAAGATCCCCGTATTAATTACCGGAGAAGGCTTTAAACTCTTTTTAGAATACTTAATTACATTCCATCAGCTCACCTCATACCAAGAAAAACTAATCTCAGAAAACCTAATCGGTGGCAGTAGCTTTGAAAGGCTCACGGTTGAACCGCAAAGCAAAGGGTTTCAAAAGCTCTATGAGAACTTCTCAAACATTGAGTTAAGCTCTTCTAGGTATAGCGTCTACCCCCAGCTAATGGAGCAGTTAAAGGTAAAACATATTGATATTGAAGCCATTAATCAATTTGATGATCCAGAAATCATCAGTCTCAAAAATCATGTCTTTTTTATAAGTTGCGCCTTTTGCCCTCAAATATCATCAACTAGAGATATCCCACATCCTATAATTTACACATTTGTTAAAATGTCTGTTGAAAATAGAAATCAAATTTGAATAAGTTGATTTGACTGCGTGTAATACAACATAGGTATCACTTTTTTACTAAAAATCTCTTCCAAATTACTTTTGTAATTCCAAACTTGTTCATGATGTGTTTTCGAGGGCGCACCCGTCTTAAAATCGAGAACGATAATATCCGAGTCACGAACCAAGACGCGATCTGGCCTTAATGTTCTTCCTGTTGGAACCAAAATAGGATGTTCATTCAAGACTTTTTGTAAACCCTCAAAAAGACCTTCTTCCTTAGCTGTTTTAAAAAATATTTCTGCCGCATCTTTAATCTTCTCTCGCATTAAGTGATCTACCTGTCCCGAATTGATTAAGCCATCTAGCGCTTCAGTAAGCTCATCTTCATTTTCAATGGTACCCATCAACAAATGAAAATAAATCCCAAACAAACGATCTTCTTGAGATTCAAAGCTTTCCTTGACGACATCTTTATAAGCTATTTGCAATTTAGATGCATCAGTGACAACTTCCATCGGAATATAAAATGAGCTTCCATCATCAGTTACATTATGGCTTGGATCATATTTGGCAACCTTATTTCCTGATTGATAATTCAGCTGCCCATCAACATCTGTTAATGAAAAGGTTTGAGCGATATTCTCATGAAACAATTTCCCTAAATTACTTGCTCTATGAAATCGGTTAAAAATATACAAACGACGTTCTGGTCTTGTCAAACCAACGTACAAAAGATTTAATTTATCTAACAGAATAAGGTTTTCTTCTTCCAATGCTTTATTATAAATCTCATCTAACACATTGTTTTTTGATAAGGACGTATAAAGAACCTTTGAATCCGCCTCCACAAAAAACTTAGCCTCTCCATGAATAGATAAACTAAAATCGATCTTGGGAATAATGACAATTGGAAACTCCAACCCTTTTGACTTATGTATTGTCATGATCTGAACAGACTCTTTACTTTCAGGCATTTTTAATGCGAATTTCGATTTATTGTCATCAAAGTATTCTAGAAATTTCGACAAATCAGATTGCCTATTGGTTTGAAACTGAAACACTAAATCAGAAAATTGATGCAGATAAGGATTAGAAGTCTCCTTCCACCCCATTAGCCGAATAAATTGCTGCGCCAACTGCACAAGATTTTCAAATGGTTTAAAAAACATTTGAGGGCTCCCAAAATAAGTGTTTAAAAAACGATCATCGTCAAAAACCTTCATCGACTTTCCCTTACTCGTTTTTATTTCAACGATAAAATCAAAATAAGGGTCCTTCAAAGACTCGTTCATTCTAAAATACAATTCCGCAAATTGTCGCTTCATCAAGTCTAAACTTGGACGCATCCTCCACTTAAGATAAGCAATAAGCAAGCGAACCTCCATATTTCTTGAAATCAAAAGTGATTCCTGTGAGAACACTGAAACCCCTCTTTTAGTAAGCTTATTTGCAATCTTAACCCCTAGGTCATTCTTATCGGTAAGAATGCAAATATCACCAAGGTCAAATTGATCCTTTACGGATTCATTAATAATTGCTTCGATTTCATCAATCATTTCCTCCAAATCCGGCTTCTTCTTTTCGGAAACAATCTGAACAAACCCAACTTTTGAGGACGCTGGATCCTGACTAACTGCATCATAAAACTTCTCAAATGAAGGAGAAAGAGACCGGCTAAAATGCTGAAAAAAATCATTGTTGAAATTTACAATTGCTGGGGCCGATCGATAATTCATTTCAAGGGGCTTCTTGATCCCCATTTTCTGAAAATAAGCAGACGTTTCTTCGATCTTCGGATCTCTTTCAGGATTGTAAATTGAAGGCAGTGCTACAAATTGTTCTGCAAGCCCATTATTAAACCGGTAGATCGATTGCTTAGGATCTCCAACAATTAAGTTTTGTTTCCCATAAGACAATGATTCCCTTAAAAGAGGGAGCAGATTTAGCCATTGTAGTCTTGAGGTATCCTGGAATTCATCTAAAAGAAAATGCTCGTAACGCGTACCGAATCTTTCATAAATATAGGGCGCCTCTTCCTTTTGAACCAATGTGCCGATCAGTTCATTAAATTCGGATATCCGTATCACCTTCGTTTGGATACGTAACTCTTTGAGCGCATCGGATACATACTTCAATAAGGCCATGTTAAAAAAGTTAGACTTGTACCGACTTAAAAGCATTTGGCGTTGCACATGTTGATCAGAAAACTCATTCAGCTCCAATAATTTATACTTCAGTTCTTGGGTAAAGGCTTTGGTGTCTCCGGGTTCTGCACAATACTTTAAAAAGGTTTTTGTAAGAAGCGAATCACCGCGTTTTAAGGATGGAAAGCTTTGGAAATTAAGGATCTTATTTAAGGACTTCAGGGTATTGGTTTTCCCTGGCAAGTCATCAGCATTAATGGCCAAACTATCAAAATAGGTTTTTAACCCTTGATTAATTTTCACAAACTCATCGTCTATTGTAGTGAGCTCTTTAGAGATTATACCGTACTCCTTGTCATCAAAAGAATAGGATTGTAATAACTCAATAAATGTTCGGTTTTTCTCATTATTAAGGGAGGACGCAAAAGACAAAAGATGCCTTTTAAAATTCCATTGGCCCCCATCGCGAAAATTAGACTTCGCATAGTTTTTAACGAGCTTTGTGAGCTCCATATTTTCGGCCGAACCCACATTGCTTAGCAACAATTCTAGCACCTCATCTAACACCTCTTTCTCATTTAAAGAGATCTCAAAATCAGCGGGTAAATTCAAATCATTTGAAAAAGATTTAATCAACCTTAAATTAAATTTATCAATGGTGGAGACATTAAAATTCTCGTAGCCATGTAAAATAGCTTTAAGAGACTCAGCGGCTCTTTTCTTAATTTCAGACTCCTTCAGCTTAAGGATTTCGCAGAGCTTACTAATAATGGAAGCCGTTTTTGAATCAGCCCCTCCTGATTTATATTTTGAAATATTAAACAAAGCATCTATAATCCTTGTTTTCATTTCTAGAGAAGCCTTGTTCGTAAAGGTTATAGCAACAATCCCCTTATATTTCTGAGGTGATTGTGGAGCTAGTAAAATAGACAAGTACTCTAAAACAAGCTGGTAGGTTTTTCCGCTCCCTGCAGAAGCATTGAGAACACAAAGGGGATGGACTTTTCTATCAATTGAAGATAACATAACTGTAGGTCATTTCTGTAGGCTTAAAAATAGGAAAATACAATAATTTTAGCTTAATTTTGGTAAGTATGTTTCGGATTGTTTATTTATTCATTTGCATTGGTCTATTCGCATCTTCTTGCAAAAAGAAAGGTTGTACAGACTCGAATGCAGAAAACTATAACCCAAACGCAACACAAGACAATGGATGCTGCATATATGCCCCAGAGCAAGTGTTAAAGATAAATATCACCCCTATTTATGGAAGCGATGCGCTATACTTAGACTCTATCTATATGAGCACTGAGGGTTACCAAGTAAAGTTCTCAAAGATTAGCTTTTATCTTAGTGCATTAAAAAACGGGACGGATACCCTTCAAAATGCAGCCCTATATGACTTCGGATATAAGGGGATTGAGCTTCTGGAAACTGCAGGTGATTTTTCTAAATTCAATAATTTGGATGGTTTAATTGGGCTAGATTCAATTACAAATCATAGTGATCCCTCAGGATTTGATAACACCAGTGACTTAAACATCAGCAATGCTGGACTGATGCATTGGAGCTGGAACACAGGTTATATCTTCCTAAGTATAGAAGGAAAAGTAGATACGTTAGGGTCAGGGGTTTTTAATCATAACTTCAGTTTCCACATAGGGACCGACGCTTTTAAAGACCATTTTGATTTCACCAATTTAAATTGGACTGCATCAGATGAAAACGAACATTCACTAAACTGGTCTCTTGACCTGCTTGCCTTTTTAAATGGTCCATCAAATCCAATTGATTTAAAATCTGAGTTTCTTACCCACACCGCAAGCAGCCAATTGATCCTTGCTGAAAAAGTTGCTGTGAATTTCAAGAATGCATTCATCCCCTAACATGAGATCAACTTTGTTCTTTTTTTTAGTTTGCTGTGTCTTTTTTTCTTGTCGAAAGGAGAGGGTTGAATATATTGCTACGCCTTATACCATTGCTATTCCATCTCATTTCTCGCAAATGAATATTCCATTAGACAACCCGATGACTAAAGAAGGGGTTGAATTAGGCAGGTTTCTTTTTTATGAGAAGAAATTAAGCGGAGACAATACCATGAGCTGCGCCAGCTGTCACCAAATCAATAGTGCATTCGCCGATAATGTTGATAAACCAGTTGGAATTGACGGCATCGCAGGAGAAAGGAATTCAATGCCACTTTTTAATCTGGGATGGGATGATTTCTTTACCTGGGATGGAAGAAAATCAAGTCTAGAGGAACAAATTTTAGAGCCTGTACCAAATCCCATTGAAATGCATCTAGAATGGAAAGATGCTGTTTCCAAGCTTCAATTAGATGTCTATTACCGAAATGAATTCTTCAAAGCCTTTGGTGAAGAAGGAATCGACTCCACCAAAGTAGCAAAAGCCATTGCCCAGTTTATAAGAACGATTATCTCCTCAACATCAACATTTGATGTGATGTATAAATTTGAAAATGGGTTAAGTTTAACAGATACAGAAAACCAAACTTTACAAAACATAGAGGCCGAAACGTGGGCTGGATATGATCTATTCAAAAGTTTGAACGGTGCGGATTGCTTCCATTGCCATAATGGACCTTTAATGCGTGTGAAAAAATTTAGCAACAATGGTTTAGACATTTCCTTTGCAGATAGTGGTAGGGCAATTGCCACTATGAACCCAGAAGACATTGGTAAATTTAAGGTTCCTTCATTGCGTAACCTATCCGCGACAGGGCCTTATATGCACGATGGAAGGTTCAATACCCTAGAGGAAGTTATAGAGCATTACTCAACAGGCATTCAGCCTAGCGCAACAATCGACCCGCTTATCGAATACGCAAACCAAGGCGGCGTGCAATTAGACACTGAAGAAAAGCAATGGTTAAAGAAATTCTTACTTTCGTTAAACGATACCATTTTCATTAATAATCCTAATTTTGAGGATCCATTCAACTAATTATGGGAGCTACAATAAGACATTTAACTACAGAAGAAAAAGCCCTGAAAATAAATCTTCAAACTGACATCTACGGATGCTTTGCAGAAATAGGTGCAGGTCAAGAAGTCGCAGCCAACTTTTTTAAAGCTGGAGGAAGTTCGGGAACCATCGCTTTTACGCACTCCGCCTATGACATGAAAGTTTCAGACGCCATGTATGGGAAAGCCAAAAGATATGTCTGTGAAGAACGTCTACAGACCATGCTTAATACGGAGTTCTCCAGTCTAAAAAATACCTTACCCAATAAATACAAAGAGTCTAAATTCTTTGCCTTCTGTAACACCGTTGAATCTCTAAACTATCATAAAACAAATCAAGGTAAGGGATGGATTGGCTTGCGTTTTCAACTTAATAACCAGAGCGAGCCAAACAACGCAATTCTGCATGTAAAGATGCATGACAACAGCCACAAGGGACAGCAAGAAGCTTTAGGCATCCTTGGCGTCAATTTGATTCACTCATGTTATCATAGAAACAGTGATATTGATGAGTTTTTAGACGGATTGATGCATAGAATCCCACGCGATCGTATTGAAATAGATATGCTCAGTCTCACCGGACCCGACTTCAGCACAATCGACAACAGAGTGATTGCTCTAAATTTAGTAAAGAGAGGGATCACCGATGCTACGATGTTCGATCTTGCTCAAAATGTATTGCAACCCACTACGGCATTGTATAAGAAGAATATTCTTTTGACCAGAGGAAGGTTTAGACCTGTTACTAAGGTTCATATTGATATGATTGAAAATGGTCGAAAAGCTTTTTCGAAAGAAAAAGAAGTTGAAGAGGATAATGTTTCGGTTATCTTCGAGTTAACCTTGAAAGACCTCACTGCTGATGGTAAAATATCAGTTCAAGATTTTTTAGATAGAGCCGATCTTCTGAGCTCATTAGGCTACACTGTTATGGTTTCTAATTACCTGAAACACTATAAAATGGTAGAGTACCTTGCTCCTATTGCAAAAGGAAATTTGATTGGTGTGATTTTGGGGGTATATAATCTAAACACCATATTCGATGAGCGATATTATGACAACCTTCCTGGAGGTCTTTTAGAAGCATTTGGGAGAGGTTTTGGACCAAACATGAAGCTGTATGTATATCCGGCACTCAATGTTGAAGATGGAGAAATCTACGACCTAGACAATATTGATATCGCGCCTAATCTCAAAGGATTGCTAAATTATATGAGGGAGAATGACAAGATGAAACCTATCCTTGAATTTGACCCCAAGCTCTTGCACATCATGTCTGATGAAGTTCTTTCAAAAATAAAAGCCGGTGCCTCAAGCTGGGAAGAAGATGTCCCTGAATCCGTAGCCAAAGCGATAAAAGCATTTGAGTTATTCGGTTACCACAAAAAAGTGATAAAAGTATAATGCCTCATATAAAAAATGCCTTAATCCGTTTTAGGATCATTGACAAGATGATTCGAAATAAATACAAGGCATACCCTTCTAAAAAAGAACTCAGAGAGTCCTGCGAGGAGTCCTTATACGGATCTATTCATGGCGCTCATATCTGCGACAGCACGATTGAAAAGGACTTGTTCAATATGAAAATGGAGCACGATGCGCCCATTAAATACAGTAAAAAAAATGGAGGTTACTTCTACGAAGACCCTGACTACAGCATAAATGACATCCCCTTAACTGAAGATGAGATCAGCTCAATCAAATACGCTGTTGATACCTTACATCAATTTAAAGAAGCTCCATTCTTTAAAGACTTCGGTAATGCAATCGACAAAATTGTTGACCGAATTTCCGTAGCTGGTGACCAGAATCAAATGTCAAAATACATACAATTTGAGTCAGCAACATCAATAGGTGGTAATGAATTCCTCCCCCTACTACTTGAAGCCATTCAAAGGAAAAAAAAGCTATGGTTTGTCTACACAAGCTTCATTAAAGACGCGGGTAAACCAAGAAAGGTATCTCCCCTATTTCTAAAAGAGTACCGCAATCGTTGGTACCTCATTTCCTATGACCCGAGTCAAAAAGATATCAGAACCTATGCCCTTGACCGTATGGAAGACCTTAAGATATTAGAAGATGAGCAAGATGTTCTTGAAGGCTTTGACCCGGAAACCTATTTTCAAAATGCAATGGGGATTACAAGTCACAAAGGAAATGCCTATAAAATTCTATTAAAAGCAGGAGATGTCGCTTCAAAATATATCAAAAGTCAGCCCATTCATCATTCTCAATCCGTTGTTAAAGAAGAAGGAGAAGCTACGTATTTTGAATTAACCTTATTATTATCCGAGGAGCTCATTCGGACCTTGCTAAGTTATGGAGGAGAACTACAAGTTATTGAGCCGCAAGAATTGAAGTCATTATTAATTGAGCGTATTCTTTCTATGAGAAAGGTCTACAATCTATAAAGTTAGAATCTAAGGATTTGTTAATTTTAAAACAGAATTACATCTGAAATGGAACTTAAAATAACACAAAATGATGGCATCTGTCATCTTACATTCAATAGACCTTCCGTCTACAATTCATTTAATAAAACCATGGCTTTAGCCTTGCAAAAAGCCTTGGATGAATGTGAAAAAAATGATGGAATACGGGTTATTGTTTTAAGTGGAGAAGGAAAAGCCTTTTGTGCAGGACAAGACCTAGCCGAAGTAACGGACCCAGAAGGTCCCGACCTCAAGACAATCGTTGGAGCGCATTACAATCCGATTATATCAAGGATTCGTAAGATTGAGAAACCAATCATTGCTGCAGTAAATGGTGTTGCCGCAGGCGCAGGTGCAAACATTGCTCTTGCTTGTGATATCATCTTCGCAAAAAAAAGCGCCTCATTTATTCAGGCGTTTTCAAAAATCGGATTAATTCCAGATTCAGGAGGCACCTATTTTTTACCTCGAATTATAGGTATGCAAAAAGCAATGGCGTTAATGATGACTGGAGACAAAGTATCAGCAGAAGATGCAGAAAATTTAAAAATGATTTATAAATCGGTCAACGATGATGAATTTGAAGAGGTCGTTACAAACTTCACATTAAAGCTCGCTCAAATGCCAACAAGAGCG
>CAJJCU010000076.1 GCA_905182775.1 uncultured Flavobacteriales bacterium | reverse complement strand
TTTTGAAAGCAGCACCTTCTTCCTTAGCAGCAGCGATAATTTCTGAAGCTAATTTTTGAGCCATGGTTTTTTCATTTCTTTTACGCGCATATCCAATTAACCATTTCATAGCTAACGATGCTTTTCTACCCTCACGAACAGGAGTAGGAATTTGGAAGGTTGCTCCTCCAACTCTTCTACTACGAACCTCCACACTAGGAGTAATATTTTCTATTGCCTTTTTCCAGACATCTAAACCGTCTTGGTCTTCTACTTTCTCATTGATCATATCAATGGCATCATAAAAGATTTTGAATGCTAAACTTTTCTTACCAGAGAACATGAGGTTATTAACAAATTTTGTTACTACAACTTCGTTGAACTTTGGATCTGGCAGAATCGTTATTTTTTTGGCCTTTCTTCTTCTCATTATATATTATAATAAAGGTTAATGTATTTATTTCTTCTTAGGACGTTTCGTTCCGTATTTAGATCTTCTTTGTGTTCTACCTTCAACACCAGCTGTATCTTCAGCACCGCGGACGATGTGATAACGGACTCCAGGAAGATCTTTAACTCTTCCACCTCTAACTAACACTAAGGAATGTTCTTGAAGATTGTGACCTTCACCTCCGATGTAAGCGTTAACTTCTTTACCATTCGTAAGGCGAACTCTTGCTACTTTCCGCATAGCTGAATTTGGTTTCTTTGGTGTGGTTGTGTAAACTCTAACACATACACCTTTACGCTGCGGACATGAATCAAGTGCAGCAGATTTAGATTTCTTCACTACCGCAGTTCTTCCTTTGCGAACTAGTTGTTGTATAGTTGGCATAAAATACTCTTAATTGTAAATAAAATAAATTACCTCAAACGTTCTTTGAGGGGTGCAAAGTTACTTAATTTTATTTATTACACAAGGCAGAAGTAAAAAAAATGCTTTTTTTTTCGAGGTAGTTGAGTGACTGACTGGAAATCAGCATGTACGGCTTTAAATTAGGCGTAAAGAACATGTTTAATCGCAGCAATTAATTTTTCCTTGTTAGGTAGGGCTTCTTCGATAAGGGTTGGGGAAAACGCAAAAGGGGTATCCGTTTGTGTTAACCTTAAAACCGGTGCGTCAAGGTGGTCGAATGCATAACGTTGAACGTGGTATGCAATTTCAGAAGAAATCGACGCTAAAGGCCAAGATTCTTCAACCACAACACATCTATTTGTTTTTTTGATTGATTCTACGACTGTTCCATAATCAATTGGTCTGATCGTTCTTAGGTCAATGATTTCAATTTCTATATTTTCTTTGGCTAATACTTCAGCTACTTCTTCTGCTATTTTAATGATTTTCCCAAAAGAAACTACAGTTACATGGTTTCCTTTTCTTGTTACGTTTGCGGTCCCAATAGGAATTAAATATTCTCCCTCTGGAACTTCTCCTTTATCCCCATACATTTTTTCAGATTCAAGAAAAACGACAGGGTCCTCGTCTCGAATAGCGGATTTTAGTAAACCTTTGGCATCGGCGGGGTTTGAAGGTGTGATTACTTTTAGTCCAGGTACATGCGCGTAAAACGCTTCAAAACTTTGAGAATGGGTTGCGCCAAGCTGTCCTGCAGTTCCATTACCTCCTCTGAATACAATAGGACAGTGGTATTGACCACCTGACATTTGTAGCATCTTTGCCGCACTATTAATAATTTGATCCGCAGCGAGTATGGCGAAATTCCAGGTCATGAATTCTACGATTGGCCTTAATCCATTCATAGATGCTCCAACTGCAATACCGGCAAATCCTAACTCTGCAATAGGAGTGTCTATAACGCGTTTTGGTCCAAATTCATCTAACATTCCTTGAGAAACCTTATACGCACCATTGTATTCTGCTACTTCCTCACCTAAAAGAAAAACGTTTTCATCTTTTCGCATTTCTTCGTTCATGGCTTCTCTTAAAGCTTCTCGATATTGTAATGTTTTCATTTGTTCATGTATTTAAGGATACAAAACTAAAAAGATGGCTTAAAATTAAGCAACCTTTAGTTTGGACATTTTAGATTTATTGAATTTTCCTTTTGCGTATGCTTCCGTTACCTTTAATGTTTTAACCTTAGTTGATGGTAGCTCAAACATAGCATCTGTAAGCACAGCTTCACATATAGAACGCAATCCTCGCGCTCCTAATTTATATTCTATGGCCTTGGTCACCATAAAGTCTAGTGCTTTTTGTTCAAAGCTTAGTTTTATCCCGTCTATTTTAAAAATCTTCTCATATTGCTTGACTAGAGAGTTCTTAGGCTCAGTTAATATACGCTTCAAGGCATTTGGGTCAAGTGGATCTAAGTAACTAAGAACAGGAAATCTACCAACAAGTTCCGGGATTAACCCAAAGTTTTTAATATCCGTAGCGTTGATGTATTGGAGAAGAGAATCATTATCAATATTCATTTGATCTGATGTAGAAAACCCAATAGTTTGTCTATTCACCCTTTGGGCGATGAGCTTTTCAATTCCATCGAATGCACCTCCGCAGACAAATAAAATGCCTTTGGTGTTCACTTGAATCATTTTTTGTTCTGGGTGTTTCCTGCCTCCTTGCGGCGGTACGTTTACTTCTGAGCCTTCCAGAAGCTTTAGTAGTGCTTGTTGAACACCTTCGCCAGAAACATCTCTTGTAATTGATGGGTTGTCATCTTTCCGTGCGATCTTGTCAATCTCATCGATAAAAACGATTCCTCTTTCTGCTGCTTCAACATCGTAATCTGCAACTTGTAGAAGTCTTGATAGCACACTTTCAACATCCTCACCAACATAGCCCGCTTGTGTTAGAACGGTCGCATCTGCAATACAAAAAGGTACCTTAAGAAGTTTTGCGATCGTTTTGGCCAGTAGGGTTTTCCCTGTCCCTGTTCGGCCCACTAGGACAACGTTAGATTTTTCGATTTCAACATCATCACTTGTGTCGGAATTCAATCTTTTATAATGATTGTAAACTGCAACGGACAATACTTTTTTCGCTTCTTCTTGACCGATAACATACTCGTCAAGTTTTTCTTTAATTTCTATTGGGAATTTTAGCTCAAGTTTTTTTTGAACATTGTTTTCAGGTGGACTCGCTGAAAATTCTTCGGCTACTATTTGATTGGCTTGCTTAGCGCAGTTTTCACAAATATGGCCAGTAACACCGGCAATCAATATTTTAACTTCTTCCCGTGGTAGGCCACAAAATGAACAATTTGATTTCTTCTCAGTCATTTATTTTGGATTACGCAATAGAATTTCATCTACCATTCCATACTCTTTAGCTTCGCTTGATGTCATCCAGTAATCTCGATCTGAATCCGTCCATACTTTATCATAGCTTTGCTTTGAATGCGTAGCTATGATGTCATAAAGCTCCTTTTTTAACTTTTGAATTTCTCTCGCAGTAATTTCAATGTCACTTGCTTGACCTTGAGCGCCGCCTAGTGGTTGGTGAATCATAACGCGGGAATGTTTTAAAGCACTTCTCTTTCCTTCTGCTCCAGCGCAAAGTAAAACAGCTCCCATAGAAGCCGCCATACCCGTGCATATTGTAGCAACATCTGGTCTAATATATTGCATTGTATCATAAATCCCAAGACCTGCATAAACAGAACCACCTGGTGAGTTTAAGTAAATTTGAATGTCTTTTTTTGCATCTACAGATTCAAGAAAAAGAAGCTGCGCATTGATGATGTTAGCCACTTGGTCATTTATCCCTGTGCCTAAAAAAATAATTCTGTCCATCATTAGTCTTGAAAACACATCCATTTGGGTCATGTTTAAAGATCTTTCTTCAATAATGTATGGTGTTACTGATGAGTCAATGTAATGATCTACGAACGTACTATTGATCCCCATATGCTTGGTGGCATATTTTTTAAATTCTATTCCCTCTTTCATTTCTTGTTTTGTAATATATTCGCCTAAATTAATGAATATAGACTGAAATAGGCGCTATTTTTCTAATTTTAAAAAGTGATTCAATTAGAAGATATAAGAAACAAGCGTATTGGGTTTTCAGTCTTGAACTGGGGGCTTGGTCATGTCACCAGATGTATTCCTTTAATTGTTCGTTTACAGAAGCAAAGTAATGATTTGATTATTTTCTGTAATGAAGAACAGCAAACTATGTTTAGTCAATATGTAAAGGGTGCTGTTTTTGTTCGACATGAGGGGTATCCATTTCATTTTAGAGGTAAGGGAAGGTTTAAAGCTGACTTGCTGTTGGGTGCTAAGACGCTTATTGATTTTTTAAAAAAGGAGTACCGTCTTGTTGATGGTTATATAACGAAATATGACCTAGAGTATCTGATTTCTGATCAGCGATTTGGGTTTTATAGCCCAAAACTTCCGACTGTTCTTATTACACATCAAATAAAATTCCCATTAAAGGGATTGTATAAACTCATTAACCTATTGAACTCTTATCAATTGTCAAAGTTTGAAACGATATGGGTTATGGATGATCCGATCCATATGTTCGCAGGCAAGCTTTCTAGAATTGGCTCTCTTAAACGAGCAATATATATAGGTTGTCATTCTCGATTTGAGTTAGGTGCTAAAATGAAAGTAAAAACAAGGAAGGGAGTATTGGTTATTAACGGGCCTGCTGCCTATACAACCTTGCTTATTAATTCTTTTTCTGACCAGATCAAATCAGGTGAAATCGAATCAATAGTAGGACCTATATTTGTTCAAGAGTTATTGACGGAAAGAAATATTAGGACCTCCTTTGTTTCGAGTCAAGAAATGTCAGAGGTAGATGCTGTATTGCGAACAAGTGCAACCATTTTTGGTTTTTTTGGATACACAACCCTTATGGATTGTCTTGAATTGAACTGTGCTTACGATTTGATTCCAACACCTGGTCAGGACGAGCAGCAGTACCTCGCTAAAAGACATAAAAAAAGCCTCTAAAAAAGAGGCTTTTTGAAATGTTATTTAGAATGAGATTACTTCAAAATATTTTTGAAAGTATCATCACCAAAGAATTTAACGAATTCTCTATCCTTTCCTGCTTTTTCTTTAAAGCTAGCATCTTCTGCAATCGCTAACTTAAGCTTTGCAATGACATCACTTGACCCAGACCCACCTCTTGCTGCCATAATTGCTGCAAGGTAAAGTCCGTCTGCATCGTTTTTATCATCGCTTGATGCTAGGGTAGCTTCGGCATCAGAAAGATTTCCTTCAAGCATTTGTGCTAAAGCTTTGTTGAACGTGTTTCCAGAAACATTACCTACTGCTGCTGAATAAGCACCATCTAAGATGTCTAAACCTGCTCCGTTTGCTTTTACAATACTCATTTTATCTGCATCCATTCCTTTAGCAGCTGCTAAAAGCGTTCTGCTTTTTTCTCGATCTCCCTCAAGCATTGCAATAGCTGCAAGGTTGTTCATCACTTCTCCTGTTTCGTTTAGTCCAGCTGAAACTTCGAAATTT
>CAJJCU010000075.1 GCA_905182775.1 uncultured Flavobacteriales bacterium | reverse complement strand
AATTAAAACTTTTAGGTCTTTGATTGATATCTTATGCTGGCTTTTGTCTTGCTTTATTTCTTTTTCAGATTTTTTAAACTTTAATGAAACCGTAAATTTGGTGCCTTTTCCTTTTGCACTTGTCACTTGTATACTTCCCTTCATGCGGTCAATAATCTCCTTTGTGATCATTAACCCTAGTCCAGTTCCTCCATAGTCTCTAACGATAGAATCATCCTCTTGAAAAAAACCTCTAAATATTTTATTGAGTTTCGAAGGCGCAATTCCAATCCCCGTGTCATTAACTTCAATAGAGATCGTTTGGAATTTCTTTGTTTCCTTTTGATTCTTGACAAGAAGTGTTACCTCACCTTTATTTGTGAATTTAAGGGCGTTACTCAGTAAGTTGTTTAGGATTTGTGCGATCCTCAAGGAGTCCCCTTTCAAGGCACTGTGAATCGCATGGTCTACATTTAGCTTAAAGCCAATTTGTTTTTCCCTTGCAAGTATCGCATGTGGCATTATAATGGTGTCTAACAAATCATTCAGATCAAAAGGGAAATCAACCAGCTTGAATTTTTGAGATTGCACTTTTGAGATGTCTAAAACATCATTAATGAGTCCGAGAAGCTGTGTAGATTGATCATTGATAATATGCACATATTTTCTTTGCTTTTCATCGAGTTCTGTCCCCTCAAGCAATCTTGACATTCCTATGATGCCATTCATTGGAGTCCTGATTTCATGACTCATTTTTGCTAAGAAGTTTTGCTGTGCCCTGCTCGCATCCTTTATTTTCTCATAGGAAAGCATGATGTTTTTTAAATAATCCTTTTCAGACTCAAGAAAGATAATATTGGAATAGACGTTTCCTGCCAAGCGACAAGCAAAGTTCAATATGTTGACATGGTCTTCAGTGAAGTATGACTTTTCTTGGCTTGCAAAACCAAAAGCACCCAATGACCGGGTTGTTGTCGTAATCGGAACCCATAGCCTAGACTTAACTTTAAAAGATCTTTTACTAGAACTAACGAATGAGGGGATGTCTTTCGAATCCATATCCGGAATATTTAAAGGTTTTTTGTTTTTAAATACCCATCCAGGGTGCCGGTCTAATGCTGTTCTTTCAATCTCAATTTTTTCATCCTCAGTAAATCCTTTAGCTCCATAAACTTTAAGCTTTGCAGAGTGCTGGTCCCAAAGTAAAATTGCACTGATTGGCACATCAATGAAACCATCTATGATTTTATAAAGGGCATCTGAAATTGACTTGGCGTCATGCGCAGTAGATAGTAGCTCGGCAATTAAGTTAAAAAAATGAAGCTTGTCCTTTGATTCTTGGTCCATGAATTATTTTACGGCAATTAATGCAGCTTCACAACAAGCTTCGTCTTGGGTGTAGTGACCACCACTGACACCAATAGCACCAACAAGCTGTTCGTTTATGTAAATAGGCTTCCCGCCACCCAATAACATGAAATCCTTGATATCATGTGCGCCTCCATTTAGAATGGGGTCATCTTTGATGAAGTCGAACCAATCCTTGCCTGTACCCATTCCAAAACCCACTGCTGTAACAGCTTTTTTTCTTGATATGTCAGATGCAATCAAAGGAGCGTTGTCCATTCTGCAAAATAATTTTGTGTTGCCTCCAGTGTCACATACAGTAATTGCAATGTTGAAACCAATTTCATTCGCTTTTTGAACAGCCAGCTTGTACATATTGAGGCAAGAATCTAAAGTTAGCTCATTTTTCGAAAAAGTATTCATATATTGAAGAAGTTAATAGTTATTGAAAATAATATATTTTAGTAGCCATCTAATTTAATAAAAATAAATAATTGAGATCGTAAACACATAAATGATTTATTGCCTTTGCTACATAAGTAAAAAGAGTGAAAGCCTTGATGTTGAAGGGGTAAGATCTATTGTGAGTACGTCTCAAAAAAACAACGATGCAAAAGAAATCACGGGTGTTCTCGTGGAATATAAGTCAGATTTCCTTCAGTACTTAGAAGGTGATCCTGTCGAAATTTACAAGCTTTTTAATAAAATAAAATCAGACGAAAGACACTATGATGTCAATCTCCTTCAGTATTCTCCTCTTGAAAACCCTTTGTTTTCTGGATGGGCGATGGTCTATCGTGATCTAGATCGCTTAGATTCCGTAGACAGAGATAAATACAATCAATGTATAGAAACGATTGAGGTGATAAATGAAAAGCGTTCTTTTTGGAAGGGGATAAAAGCCATCGAGATTCTATCTAACCTTATAGATGATTAATTTTTTTTTGTTGCTTAAATCTGGTCTATTCTTTAAATAACAATAGGGAGGGTATCTATCTGAATTCAATACACAGGCAAGGCGCCTTTTTTGCTACGCATCGAGTATCAATACAATAATTCACAAGCGATATGATTTTTTCCTCATCCTCTAGAACCCAAACATCCTTTCTTTGATGAGTTGGTGTTTTGGCGTCCTTTAATATATCTGAAACGAGCTTGGATCCCATCATGCCAATAGGGCATAGGCGGTCCCCCGTTTTCCATTTTCGAACTGACAGCTCGCCTGATATTTTTTCGGGATTGAGGTATATTTCTTTTTTACTGAACACTTTTGGAAGTGCTTCTTTGATCGATTCTTTAAAGCTTGGCGCAGTTTTGTTCTTTTTATTTGCATATTCAAAAAGCAATCCTTGTTCGTTCTTCCAAACGGATTGATAAGGAGATTCCTGGCTTTTTAGAATCACTTTCTTTCCATTTTCTCCCTTTGAAAGGTTTAAGATAGACAGCGCCAATCCTTTTGGAACTTTTAGCTGGTCAAGCAGCTCAATCCATTGGTTTGAATGTAACTTCGATAAGGTATTCCAACTCAACTGAAAATCTCTTGGTGATCTAGGGATCAACTTACAGGTGAGCTTTCGGTCCGCTGTTACTTGCACGGCTAGTCCTTTTTGAAGCAGCGCAATCGAGTCTGAAAGCGAGGGGTGCTCCTCTATTAATTCAGGTATCAATATATTTCTCCAGATGTTGCGGGTGTAGATGTTCTTCTTATTGGACGCGTCTTCTCTCCATTCAACCTTGTTTTGAATAGCATAAGCCATGAGTTCTTTTTTTGTAAACTCAAGTAACGGTCTCAAATAAGAACCTTCTATAGTTTTCATTCCTGCCATTGCCCGCAAGCCACCACCACGTGACATTGCTATCCAAAAGTTTTCCTCTTGATCATTCTTGTGGTGCGCAAGGCATATCAGAGCCTTTGGAGTCTGGGATAAGAACGATTTGAAAAAATTGTAGCGAACTTCTCGCGCCAATTGCTGAAGATTGCCGCCTTTTGCTAAATCAATGGATAGGTCGTGTTTTAATTCGTGGTAAGGAATATCGTGCTTCAAGCAGGTATTTCTTACAAGTTCTGCATCCATAGTGCTGTTGGTTCCTCTGAGCTGGTAATTCACATGAAGTATACTGAAGGGCTTCTTTTGCTTGTGAAACAAATCCATAAGTACCATAGAATCGCACCCTCCGCTAACGGCAAGAAAATAATGAGGAGCACGTTGCTCTTCGATGTGGTTCTTGAAACTATGGCTAATGCTATCTACAGATTCCATCAATAATCTTTTGAATTTTATGTCCACACTCTTCATATTCTTTTTCAGGAATTGAATTAATGGTAATGGCGCTACCTACGGAACAAGATAATGTTTTCAATCGAGCGTTGTAGATCATCGTACGAATGACAACATTGAAGTCAAAGTCTCCGTTCGGGGAAATGTAACCAATTGAACCCGAGTAAAGGCCGCGTTTAAAATCCTCGAAGGCTTCAATGAGCACCATCGCTCGGTATTTAGGGGCTCCTGTCATGGATCCCATAGGGAAAGTCGCTTTTAGCACGTCTGTGAAGCTTAAATTCTCTTTCGGAACACATGACACGGTAGAAATCATTTGATGTACCGTTTCAAATGAATGAATTTCACAAAGTGCATCCACCTGAACAGATTGTTTTTTTGCGATTTTAGACAAGTCATTGCGCATCAAATCTACAATCATGATGTTTTCAGCCCGCTCTTTGGGATCCTGTTTGAGAAGTTGCTTAAGCGCTTTGTCTTCACTGGGGTTCCTCGCTCTAGGAGCGGTTCCTTTAATGGGCTGGGCAATTAAACGACCTTGATTTTTTTGAATGAATCGCTCAGGGCTCCCGCAAAATATTTCGAAATCACCGAACTTAAAGTAGCTAGAAAAAGGCGCTTTTGTTGTGTTATTTATATTGAAGTAAAAATCATTAATTATTTCATTTTCAACATTTTGAGCAAAATATTCTTGGCAAAAGTTTATTTCATAAATATCTCCTCTTTGGATGTGGTCCTTGAGTTCCTTTACTTTTTTTAAATAAACTTCTTTGGTGATTCTTGCTTCAAAGTTGATGTTTTGTTTGCCTTGTGTTGAATGCTTGTGGTCTTTAAGGAACTCCGAAGCGAAACCCAAATTGTGTGGGTTATCTTCTCCTTGAACAACTTCTAAGGCGTTCTTCTTTATGTCTACAACGCATTCGGGTTTCCACATTACTAGGTCTGGAAATGAACTAAGGTCCGTATTCTTAGAGCTTAGGTTTTCAATTTCATTTTTAAGATCATAAGACAAGCAAAGAAATACATATTGACCTTTGTGCTTGTCAAGGAATTCACTCAATTGATCAATGGCGCCACCGTTTTGAAGTGACCGCATTTCTCCTCCTCCAAAAGCCAATAAGCCTGAGTCATTATTGCTGTTAAGAAAGCAGATGTTTTTATCCATTTATTATTCAGTTTCGAG
>CAJJCU010000074.1 GCA_905182775.1 uncultured Flavobacteriales bacterium | reverse complement strand
CTGTCAAAGGATTTGGAACCAATAGCAATACACACGTCGATTTTGAAACAAATGGCATTACGCGTGGAAGATTCTTAAATACGGGTGAGATGCTTTGGGGAAATACAGGGATTATAGCACCAGCTATCGCGGGTGACCCACTTCATTCATATGTTGTAAATAACACCAATAATTGGGCATTTAACGCTATCAATACAACAGCACAAGGGGGTAGTGTTTTTGGTGCAAATACTAATGCATTGAATGGTTTTGCGGGAATAGAAGGCTCAACGCAAGGAACAAGTGCAGGAGTTAGAGGAATGCACATGGCAGCTAATGGTTTTGGTATAGGAATACATGGAATAACAAACTCTCCTCTGGCAGCATGGGCTGGGTTATTTCAAGGTGATATTGCATCTACCACTGGTTTTTTTATAGCATCTGATTTTCGTTGGAAGAAGAATATAGAGCCTATCAATTCAGTCATGGATAAGGTAATGAATTTGAATGTCAAAAGTTACCAAATGCGTTCTGAAGAATTTCCTGGCATGAGCTTCAATCCTAATAGAATTGAATTTGGTTTTATTGCTCAGGAATTAAATGAAGTTTTTCCTGAAATTGTGCATCAAAAAGCAATTCCTGATCCATTGACACCACATTCATCCAAACAACGCAGGGAAATGATTGAGGGTTATTACACTGTCAATTATGTATCCATGATACCTATTTTAACAAAAGCAATTCAAGAACAACAAAATCAGATTTCGATGCTAAATGAGCAGATTGGTTTACAAAATCAAATTGATTTTTCTAACTTGACTCAATTTAGAATTATCGCATCAGATAACGCCAGGTTAGTTTCTGGAAATATTTTTACGGCTAATGCAGATTCGAAAGCATACATTATAGGAGTTATGGAAATTGATTCTAATGGGAATCAGAAAATTCAAACAAACGGAGTTGTTACCGTTGATGCTGATCACGAGAATGGTCAGATATTAGCAGGAGACTACGTCACAGTATCTAATTTTGGAAAAGCAGTTAAGTCAATAAACCCGGAATGGGTTTTGGGTGTAGCAATCGCGAATGAAACTAGCGGATTGGTTGAAGTAAGAATAGATATCAGATTTAAGCATTAAGTAAAAGATGAAAAAAGGTCTGTTAATATATATATTCCTGTTTATTGGCTTTTGGGTCAGTAGTCAAGTGATGCTTAATAATGGAGCATACATGAATGCGCAATCAGGTGCTTTTATTCATGTAAACGGAAGTGTTCAAAACGCTGATGGGGAAATCATTATTGATCAAATTGGAGGTGTGCCAGCGGAACTGTTTATCTCAGAGGATATTACAAATGATGCAATGCTAACCGCTGATGGTTATATTATACTTCATGGAAATTGGTTTAACAATTCTAATTTTACATCGGCTCTTGGGACTGTATTTCTTGAGGGACAAAGCCAATTGATTAGCGGCAGCGTGGAGTCCAATTTCTTTAATTTAACACTTGATGGTTCAGGATTAAAAACTCAGCAGATTAATTCTTATGCCCATGGTATTCTTGACCTTAAGCACCTTGAGCTTCAGACAGAGTTGCATACTTTTTTTGTTGAGAATACGAGCACTGATGCAATTCTAAGGACGACTGGGTTTGTTTCCTCTTTGAATGGCGGCTTCCTATCTCGGAGAACAGATGCTTTAGACACTTATTTATTTCCAGTAGGTTCGAGTTTAGGTTCTTTCCGTTACCGACCTGCAGAACTTACTCCTAATAGCGATCCGAATAATACCTTTGAAGTGAGGTTGGCAAATTTAGATGCCAATAGTGAAGGTTTCGATCGTAGCTTAACAGATGAAGTAATTTGTACTTTAAATCCGTTGTATTACCACCAAATAAATCGAAGTATCGGAAATTCTGATGTTGACCTTAATATTTATTTTGACGAGATTGAGGACGGAAACTGGGGCGGTATTTCAAATTGGAAGCAAAATAATACGCAGTGGGAATATATTGCAAACAGTACTTCTTTGGCTTCCGCACCATTATCTATTGCCAGCACGTTAAATTGGAATGATTTTGATGACCTTCCTTATATTCTTTCTCATATTAATGAAATACCAATTTTTGATTCTATTGGACCGATTTGTCATAATACTGCTGTTCCTGATCTACCTTCAGTGAGTTTAAATGGTTATTCTGGAACTTGGTCTGGAACAATTAATACGGCTCAAACGGGTGTTCAAACTTTCACGTTCACACCTGATCCAAATCAATGTTCTTTTAGTGCAGAATTAAGTGTAATGGTGAGTCCTTTACCTGAAATCACAGGAGTTCAAGAGGTTCAAGAAATTCTATGCTTCGGTGGGATGGGAGCCATTGAGGTGTTAACAATCAATACGGGTATGATGTATGCTATGGATGGGGCTGGTATGGTTTCCTCCAATCAGTTTGATGTTCTTTCAGGTATGCATAGCATTAGCGTTATGGATGACAATGGATGTATCTCTGACCATGCGTATGAAATGATGGAGCCATTAGCCATTGAGACTCAAGCTTCAGTTGAACACATTTTATGCCCTGGAGGCTCAGGTTCAATTGATTTGACGATTATCGGCGGTTCTCCTAGCTATGATGTCGCTTGGAATGATAGTCTTTTTACTGAAGATGCTATAGGTCTTTCGATTGGTTTATATTCAGCTTTGATTACCGATAGCAATGGGTGTCAAGATTCTATCCAGATGGAGGTTATAGAGACCTTAAGTGGAGAGGAGTTTTTTATTCAAAATACTTCAGGAACAACTGAGATAAACTGTTTGGTCTCTCAAATTGAAGTGGAAGCGATAGGTGGTCTTAATTATACTTGGTCGGGAGGAACATCCTTAAATACTTCGTGGAATACTTTAACGGAGTCTGGGAATTATATCCTTAGCTATATAGATTCTAATGGTTGTGATTTGGAAGTAAACTTTGTTGTTTCTGAAGATTTTACTACCCCTATAATTCAAGTTGAAAACATCACTAATTTAACGGATGAATTAAATTGTATTGAGCCTCAAATTGAACTTATTGCAACAGGTGGTCAAAGTTTTGTTTGGGGCGTTGATGGCCCTTCGGGTCCATCTCTATTCATAGATGAAGCTGGTGAATATGTTGTGCTTGGATCAGGTGTTAATGGTTGTATTGATTCTGCTACCATCTCTATTAGCTCAGACTTTGAATTACCCATTGTAACTATTCAGAATTTATCAAACACAAATGTTTTAGACTGTAATATTTCCGATATTGAACTTCTGGCCTCAGGAGGTTTGGGGTATAATTGGGATAATGACTTAGGGTCTGATCCTTCTGTAATTGTTTCTAGTGGCGGGGTTTATACGGTTTATGCCGTTGGAATCAACGGATGTGTGAATTCAGATTCAATTGAAATTATTGAAGTTCCGTTCCCAACGCTTACGGTTAATTCAGAGACCATTTGTTCTGGTCAATCCATAGAACTTGTTGCTGAGGCATCAATACCGGGAGGGAATTTTACTTGGTCAAATAGTTTGGGTGTATCCTCTTCAGTTTCTGTTTCGCCTAATTCAAATGCATTTTACAGTGTAGATTATGAATTAAATGGTTGCTCTAGTAATACGGCAATAGCAATTATTTCAGTCCTACCGACTCCCTTTGTAACTATTTCTGGAGATAATTCAATCTGTTCTTCTGAGTCTGTTACTTTGATGGGGACACCTTCTCTTCCTGGAGGTATCTTCCAATGGTTACCTGGAAATGAGATTGAAAATTCAATTACCTATTTCCCTTTGGAAACTACGAATTATGGTTTAGTATACACATTGAATGGTTGTCCTTCAGATATTACGGAGTTTACAGTTGAAGTAATCCCTACACCAGTAGTTTCGGTTTCTGATATTTCTATTTGCCTAGGGGAGGAGGGAACTTTAATTGCGCAGCCATCACTTCCCGGAGGTACTTATAATTGGATCCCGAGCGGTGAAAATCTTCAAAGTCTTTCTGAATCTCCAGATAGCACGACGTCCTATAGTGTATTGTATACGCTAAATGGATGTACGAGTCAATTGACAAGTGCTGTAATAAATGTAAATCCAGTTCCAGAACTTTCCATTGAAGATATTGGAATATGTGAGGGTGAATCAGGGTTCTTGAATGCAATTGCATCGATTGATGGAGGTGTCTATTCATGGAATGGATATAACGAGAATTCGTCTGAATTAGAGGTTAGTCCATTAATAAGCACGAATTATGCTGTTTCATATGAGCTAAACAATTGCTCGAGTTCCGTAGTGTATGCACTTGTAACCGTTACAGAGCAACCACAGCTGTCTTATGTAAATCAAGGTATTTGCGAAGGGGAGACAATATCTTTATCAGTATCTCCATCAGTTCCGGGCGGTGAATTTATTTGGTTGCCTGGGAATGAGACAACGCAAAGTATTACCGTTTCACCAAATGTAACTACAGAATACCAAGTCATGTATGAAATTAACGGCTGCCAAACAGACTATGAGACGCTTACGGTTTCTGTCGATGCGATGCCGCAAGCGTCATTTGATGTTAATATGACTTCAGGATGCGCTCCTTTGAATATTGTCTTCACAAATACTACAGGAAACACGACGGGATGTTTATGGTCAATTGACAACGAAAGCACGCTTATCGGCTGCGAAAACACGAGTTATACTTTTTACGATGAAGGCTGTTACTCTATTACATTAGTAACTGAGACTCCTAATGGCTGTCCAGGGATTATAACGATGGACAACCTAATATGTGTTTTACCTAGTCCTGAAATTGATTTCTCAATGTCTACAAATCAAATCGCATATGGATCTTCTGAAGTTTCATTTATGAATAATTCTACCAATGCTGTAGATTATTTATGGGATTTTGGGGATGGATCATTGGATTCATTATTTAGTCCTGCCTCCTATGAGTATGATGTAAATGACGAAGAGTCTTTCTTAGTCAGTTTGACTGGGACCACTGATTTAGGGTGCTCTGATAGTTTACAGTTACTGATCAATGTAAATCAAGATGCTGTTATTTTTGCCCCGAATTCATTTACTCCAGATGGTGATGGTTTAAACGACTCTTGGTTCCCCACCATTTCAACGGGTATAGCTGAGGAATTCTTTATGGTACAGGTCTTTAATAGATGGGGGGAACTTGTTTTTGAAGCAAAAGACTTTTATTCTAGCTGGGACGGTACCTATCAGGGGAATAGGGCACAAATAGGTACGTATACTTATACTGTGCGTTATAAAAGAAAGCAAACTGAAGAACGAAAAGTGATTGTAGGACACATCAGCCTAGTGAGATAAATTATAGTATTTTTTATAATCTTTCTATTAGCTCTTCAAGCTTAATACCTCTAGAGCCTTTTAGTAAAACGGAACAGCCCTTAATTTCTAATAGATCTTTTTTCATTTCAAGCACATTGTTGTATGAATTTTTGCTATTAATTCTTTTGAATATGGGCCCCACTGTAATAATTTCGAGTTTATTTTCGTTGCAAAATTTCAGTATGTTTTGATGTTCTGATACGCTTTCAGCTCCTAATTCGAGCATGTCTCCTAAAATAACGATTTTCTGATGGTGCTTAAATTGAATAAAGCTCTCTAGAGCTAGCTTCATACTTGTAGGGTTTGCATTATAGCAATCAACTATCAACGTGTTTCTATTGGTCTCTAGGACCTGTGATCTTTTGTTGCTAGGAGTATATTGAACAATGGCCTCTGAAACATGATGGGCTTCAATATTAAAATGATCCCCAATACAAATTGCAGCAAGGAAATTGTAGAAATTGTAATTTCCAATCATTTTCGTTGCTAACGGTTCTGAGGTATAGGTGCTATTCTTCCAAGTCATATTGATAAAAGGGCTCAAGGATATTAACTCCCCATTGATGTTAGCCTTTTTTTGACCATATGATATGTTTTGAGTTTCGTTATTAACTTGTTTTAGAATTAATAAGTCGTCAGCATTATAGAAAATAGTACCGTTGTTATTGCGCAAGGTTTTAAATAATTCTGTTTTGGTTTTAATGACTCCCTCTAAATCACCAAAACCTTCCAAGTGAGCCTTTCCTATATTGGTAATGATACCATGAGTAGGGGAGGCAATATCGCATAACTCTTGAATGTCTCCAGGTTTATTCGCTCCCATTTCAATTATCGCAATTTCATGAGTCTTGTTTAATCTTAAAAGTGTTAATGGTACCCCTATATGATTATTGAGATTACCTACTGTTGCAAGGGTGTTATACTTTTTTGACAGAATACAATTTATAAGCTCTTTTGTACTGGTCTTTCCATTACTTCCCGTTATTCCAATGATTGGGATTTCCAATTGATTTCTATGATATTGGCTTAATTCCTGTAGAAATTCCAATGCATTTGTTACATAAAATATTTGAAATTCATCAGCATGTTCTTTTTCATCAACAATGGCATATTTGGCCCCTGACTCAATCGCTTTCTTAGCAAATAAATTACCATTGAAGTTCTCACCTTTTAAAGCAATGAAAAGTGAGTCTAATGTAATATTCCGAGTGTCAGTACAAACTCCAGTAGTGTTATAGAAAAGAGAATATAAATCTAACATATTACAAATATGTAAAAAAAAAGCCCGTATTGCTACGGGCTTTTTTAAATCTTAATTAAGATTATTTCTTTTTTGAATTCGCTCTTGAATTACCTAATCGATCCATAGCGCATCTAAACCCAATCATTGCTGTTGATTTATCCTCGTCTAAGAACCTTCTAGTTCCAGGAGATAACCAATATGCTCTATCTGACCAAGAACCTCCTTTGAATACACGTGACTTATCAGAGATGAGTGTTGTAGGCCATCCGCTGACACCAACGTTTATTTCACTTCCTTGCAGGTCAAAGTTTTCAAATTCATTTTGATAAACTGATTGCTTTGAATCTCTTCTCCCGTTATTTATATCTTCAATTTTCTTCTGATTATTGTAATATATGGAAGATTCAAGGTCACCATCTAGATAGTTGATATAATCATCTTTTCTATAATTCAATCTGCCTGCATTTTCATCTTCCGTAACATTTCTCCATCTCTGCTGACCTCTAGTTTCGCTTACAAATTCAGTAAGTCCGTTACGCAATGTCAATATCCAAGCAGTAATATTAGGGTCTTGTTGATAGTTTTTGAACCTGTGCTCTAAATAATCATCTTTAAAAATACTTGAGGAAAACATTTTACCGTCAACTAAGTATTGTTTAGATGCGTCATTGGAACCTACGTCAAAGTTTTTATTTGTATAATAAATTCCAACTTCTGATAACGGAGTAGTCTCTACCAATACATCTGCACCAGTTTCATCAACACCTATTTTAATTTCCTCATCAACATTACCGTAAACTTTTCCTTCAAAATGCCCATTCCTGTAGTCTTCGATAGACAGAACATCTTTTTTGTGTACATTTCCAAACAAACTAACCTCTAGGTAATGAGAAGCTTTTGTTGCATTACCTTGGTTTAAAAGGTATATCGCAGTATCAAGAACGCCATTTAGATCATCTAAAACTGCAAACTCTAAACTATCGTTCTTTGAATATTTGTTATATCCGTATACATAACCATCTTTAGGTGAATTGAACTGAAACTTACGAGGGTTTTGACGAGAATTACCTAAAATCTGCCCTCTTGTTGAATTGACGTAATTAATATGATCGTCATAACTCTTTTTGTTATCAAATACTTTGAATTTTTTAGTTTCAATATAATTTGTTTCCTGAGTTAATGAAATAGTAAAGTCTCCTGCATCTGTAAAGGAAACAACAATATTTGTGTCAGATTTGGTCCCAAGATATGGGTTTGCATCATGCTCCCATAAATAAGGTTTTCCTATATTCTTAAGTTTATCTGAGTTTGAACTTAATTTCACAGAATCATCTTTTAAAACAAGCCAAACTCCATTCATTTGTTTTATATTCTTACTTGTCACACTGAAATCAATATATGGGTTTGGGTTTTCTTTGATATAATTTGAAACGTAAGAAGGATCTTGCTTAGCATTTAAGTCGTTCACTGCCTTTGTACCACCTGTTAAAGCAAGGTACTTCGTTCTTGCGAATTCATTGACATATTCTTTCATTCCATATACATCGTAAAGGTTATCGGTTGCAAGAACAGGCTTGTCATATAGTCCGTCAGGTCTTAATAGTTGGGTCGTATATACATTACCTCTAAAAGGCATGAATTCATCTGTTTCATTGCTTGAAGTTGGACGGTAAACATCCATTACCCATTCAGAAACATTACCGGCCATATGGTATAAGCCATAATCATTTGGCCAAAAATCATCAACCCTTGCAGTCACATCAGCACCGTCATTTAATGCACCAGCAACACCCATTAGATCTCCTTTTCCTCTAGTGAAATTCGCTTGAATTGCACCAGCCCATTGGTCTTCCTTTCTACGTACGTAGTGTCCGTCCCATGGGTAAATTCTTCTCGAATCAATGTTTTCCGATTCAGGGTCGAGGTTACCAATTAATCCCAAAGCTGCAAATTCCCATTCTGCTTCTGTTGGTAATCTGTATTTAGGCAAAAGAATGCCATCTTCCATTTTAACTCTTCGCGATCCTAAACGAGAATCATTAGCGTAAACGGGATCGTAGTTTTGAAGCTGATAAGGATCTCTAGGCATTGGTCTTTTGGTTTTAGCATCGAGCATAGGAGCTTTTGAACTTCCGTCATCCAAAGTATACCCACCTTTCAGACCAAGCGTATCTCCTTTCTTATTTTTATTCGGAGATCCTGTTTGAATATTATAGTTTCCATTTAAATAATTCTCTGTTGAAAACATATTCTCAGGGGAAGACGTCATTGATGCATAATTTGATCTATTAGCAGCTCCTACATCTGAGTTTTCGTGGTCATAAGAATTGGCAAAGTGCCATTTAATAATACCTTCTCTAACAAGAATAGCCTCATTTACACGATCTGTTCTCCATTTACAAAAATCATTTGCTTGTAGCCAGGATACGCCTACTACTGGATAATCTCTGTATGATGGGTGTCTAAGGTAATATTCTACATATTTTTCTCTGTAAGAAAGAGGAGATCTCCAAACCAAAGTATCTGGAAGACATTTCTTGTAGATGTGAGGGTATGATTTGTAATAAACCCTTTTCATCCAATTCATGTATTCAGTCCAATGAAGGTTGGTTACTTCTGTACGATCCATGTAAAATGAGGAAATTGTTACTCTCGAAGCACTGTTATTCCAATCACCCATCACATCTTCTTCTGTGCGGCCCATAGTAAAGGTTCCTCCTTCAACAAAAACGAGTCCAGGACCAGTTTCTTGTTCTTTGGCATCGAATTTTTCAAAACCTCCATTTTGGTAGTTATTATACTCCCAACCTGTAGATGTGGATCTTTCCTTAGCACATGAACCCAATAGGATTACTGCACTGAAAAAGAAAGCTATTTTAATGTAATTTTTAGTTTTCATGGCTCAACTATAATTAGCGTATATACAATTCTAAAGTTTAAAAACGTTACACTGCCTTAAAATGATGGGCAGGATATTTTTCTAAAATTTCTTGGTTTTCTTCTACATTTAAGATTAAAACCTAAAGAAACTTCATGGGATCCGCCAGATATTCCATTTCCAAGCTTGGAAACGGTGATGTCGTAGCTGTATCCTAATTTAAATTTTTCTGTGGTAATACCGAAGCAAAGAATAAATGCATCTCTATTTCTGTACCAAGCACCAACGGTAAAGTTTCCGTATTTGACGTAGGTACCAATGTTTAATTCTTGGAATCCATTTTGGTATTGGTAAATGATATTTGGCATAATACTCGTTGTACTTGAGTATTTTCCTCTTTGCCCTAATTTAATATCTGCACCTGCATG